>CAWZYW010000186.1:0-5500 GCA_963966255.1 uncultured Salinispira sp.
CTGTGGCGGCATCGGCGCAGGCTGCGGCATTTGTGGACCCGGCTGCTGCATCTGCGGCGGCCCTTGAGCCGGTGCCGGAGCTGCGGCCTGGGGCGCCGCCGGTGGCGATGGCAGCGTATCCATCGGTGCCAGGGCCCGGTCCGCGGCGCCGCTGCTGTCCACGAGATTCATCAAATTCGGCGCAAGCTCTTCAAGCCCCTCTTCGATGACATCCAGCTCTTCGTCGAGTATGTCGTCATCATCGTCATCGAGTTCTTCCAAAAAGAGATTGTCACCGCCGAAATCGAGGATGGGAACCAGATCTTCCTCATAGCCATCGGTAACTTCCATGTCATAACTTTCTTCCTCGAGTTCCTCGGCTTCCGATTCGCCCATGGCTCCCAGGCGCTCGAGGTTTCGGCCCCAGGCATCGCCGAACTCATCGTCGAAGGCTCCGGCGGCCTGTTCGTACAGGCTGATGCTCTCATTCAGCGCGCTGAGGTCTTCGGTGCTGGCCCGGCTGCCCTGAAGATTGATCAGTTCGATGGCGGTCTCGATGGCTTCATTTTTCTGATTGAGATGCTGGTACACCCTGGCCAGAAGGGCCAGAACCTGCCCGTCTTCCGGGTAATCGGTTTTCATCTCCAGGAGGGTCTGCATCGCGGTGTTGTAGTCATCGGAACGGATCGCGAAATCCGCAAGAAGCTTCCTGGATCGGTAGTCCCGGGGGTAAAGCTGGATATAGTCCCGGAGGGTGCTCATGGCTTCGCTGGTTTTCCCTTTGCCGAACTGTATCTCTGCCAGCTCTATCAGGTAATCCTGCGCCTCCGGATTGACCTCCAGAAGTTTGGTGAAGTATTTGCGGCTTTCATCGGGCTGCCCCATATCTGCATACAGCAGGCCGAGCTGTTTGAGATATTCCGCCCTGGCCGGATCTTTCTTTATCAATTCCAGCAATTGGGCTTCGGCTTCCCGCTTTTTCCCCGCTCGCTGGAGGTTTATCGCGTACTGGTATTTGAGATCGTCGTTGTCGGGATTACTGTTCAACAGATCCGCGAGCTCGCCGAGGCTTCCGCCGCCGGGCTCCTGCTTGCTGATCAGATGTCCGAGATTCACCGCAGCCTTCGCGTACCCGGGGTTCTTTTCCAGGGCCTTGCGGTACAGGTTCTGGGCATCCTCCTGCCAGCCCTGCTGGAGGTAAGTTGTGGCAAGATTATTCTGGGCGGTAAAATTATTCGGATCGAGGCGCAGTATTTCTTTGAAGGCCTCACCCGATTCATCCAGGCGATTCTGACGCTGAAGCGTAATCCCCAGATTATTCAAGGCATTGGTCCAGCCCGGACGGGATTTCAAAGCCGTGCGAAAGCTCTCTTCCGCTTCTCCAAGCTTTTCCATCTCCTGCAGGGTGATGCCCCGGTTATAGAGGATCGTCGGGTGGTTGGCATCCCGGATCAGTGCCCGGTCATATACCTCCAGGGCTTTTTCATAGTCCCCGGATTTTTCGTAGAGGGTTCCGAGGTTATTATACGCGAGGATAAAATCCGGATTCCGGGCGATGGAATTCTCATAGGCCTCGATGGCTTCCGCCTGATGCCCGACTTCCTTGTAGATATTTCCAAGGTTGTAATAGATATCGCCCCGGCCGGGGCTGAGCTCCAGAGCCTTTTTAAAGACGAACACGGCTTCGTCGTAGCGGCCCTGAAGGCGATAGATGACCCCCAGGTTGTTGAAGCCTTCCGGGATATCGTCCCGGATATCAAGGGCCTCGGTAAAGTGGCGCTCGGCCTCTTCGTAGCGTTGCTGACTGCTGTAGATATTTCCCAGAAGAATGCGAGGGGCGGCGGATTTCGGCGCAGACCTCATCACTTCCTGGGCGAGGCTCTCCGCGGCTTCATAATCGTGGATAGTAAAGGCGTGCTTGGCCCGCCCCATCATGTCTTCTAGTACGCTGCGCTTCATTCCTGGATTCGCGAGGGCCTCGCAAAAACCTCCCTGCTTATATTCCGGTCTCGGTAAAGCCCCCGATCCGGGCTGTTATAGCTATTATAGCTTGCCAGTCGGAAATAATACATTTTACCATTGGTAAGGCCGGTTAATTCAACCTCCCTGACATTTCCCAGATCGATGGGACTCGGACCGAGATCCGCGTCCTCTCCGAAGTATTGGCCCGGGCTGTCGCCGTAATAGAGCAAGTAGCCTTCAACGCTGCTGGCGACCACGTCAGACCAGGAGAGATAAATAAGCGAATCGCCGGACTCGACCCGAATCAGGCCGGGGGCCGGGGGCGGGGGATCACGATCATAGGTCAGGGTGATTTCCTGAAGCATCGGCACATTCCGGTCGGTACCGTCGGGAAAAAACTCGATGCGTACATACACGAACCGGCCGCCGCCGCCGGGAGTCAGCGCCTGAGCCCGCTCTCCCGGGGAAACGAAGGACCATCTGCTGTCATCGCTGATTTCCCAGTCCTGAAGGGGGGCATACGCATCCCGCTGCAGGACGCTGAACCGTATATCGGTATTGCCTGGAGTCCGATACTCCGCGTCGAATCCGGTGAGACGGATGCCGTCATCCCCGAGATCCACCGGCCCGACCACCGCGAATCCCGGCGTATCCTCGGCCACCGCCAACTCGGGCTTTTCCACCCATTCACGGCTGATGCGGAAATCATCCAGAAAACCATGAAAACCGGGGGCTATATGGACCCGGTTCGGGGACTGCTCGCCGACATAGGGCAACAGGGGCGTACCCTTTTCTCCGCCGGATACGGCGCCGCGATCGCTGCTGATATAGCGCACATCTTCGCTTCTTCCGTTGATCAGGTATTCAAGGACCCCGCTCTCGCTGTCATAGCGCAGAAGGTGATGACTCCAGGTGCGGGGGACGATTTCGGTTCGGCTGCTGAGGACCACCGAGGAGGTCTGAAACTGCGGCGGACCTTCGGTCCGGGGCGTCAGGCTGATAAAAAAGTCATCGAAGATCCAGCTGAGCCGTCCCCGTTCGGCGGAGATGCTGATACGCTGGCTCACCGGAGAATCCTCCACCCATGCGGTCCCTTCCCAGAGGAAGAGTTCCTCACCATCCCGAAACATGGCGGGATACATCCAGAATTCGAAACTGAAGTCGCTCCAGACGTTTCCCGGGGCGAACATGCTCCCCAAGCCGGCAGCCAGCTCCAGCCCCTGGCCGGGCAGGACCATGGCGGAGCCGCTGCCCCGATACCGCTCATAATTCTGGATCTGGATCCCGGAGCGGTTCACGGCATAGGGGGATCGGGAATCCATGAGCTCCATCAGGGGGGCCGCATTGAAATTCAACAGCAGTTCGGTATTCTCTTCGGGGTGATACTCCTCGTCCGCCAGTGCCAGGGCGTCCTGATTCCAGAGGCCGCTGACGATCTGCACTCCCGAGGATTGCCCGGCCATCAGGTGTTCGGCAGGACTGATCCGGGCCTGGTATTCCACCGCGGATGAGAAACCTGTGGCGAAAAACAGGAAAACGAGGATAACCGGAATATGGCGCGTACGCTTACTTTTATTTACGAGCATAGTTCTGTACTTTATATATCGGCAGAAGGAGCGATGAGTAAAATTGAATCTGGAAGAGATCAAAGCAAGCATTTCTGACTTCCCCGACAGTCCCGGGGTGTACATCATGAAGGACGAAACAGGGCAGATCATCTATGTGGGAAAGGCGAAGAAGCTCCGCGCCAGGGTCCGCTCATATTTCCTGACGGGCCGCGACGTTAAGACCGCAGCGCTGGTCAAGCGCATACGGGCCATAGACTTCGTGGTGACCGCCAACGAATACGAGGCCCTCATCCTGGAAAACAACCTGATAAAGCAGCACAGTCCCCGCTATAACATCAATTTGAAGGACGGAAAAACCTATCCGGTAATCCGCATCACCAAGGATGAATACCCGCGGATCTTCCGCACCCGACGGATCATCCGGGACGGATCGGACTACTTCGGTCCATTCGCCGATGTGAAAGCGATCGATATCTATCTGGAAGTGGTGGACACCCTGTTCCCGCTGCGCAAATGCAAGGGCAAATTGAAAAAGCGGGATCATCCCTGCCTCTATTACCATATCGGCAAATGCCCCGGCCCCTGCGCCGGTCTCATTTCCAAAGAGGACTACCAAAAGCGCGCCGACGATATCCGCGAACTGCTCAGCGAACCCCCGGTGCATATCAAGGAGGATTTGCGTCGTCGGATGCAATCCGCATCGGAAAAACTGGAGTTCGAACAGGCCGCCGAGCTGAGGGACCGGCTTCAGGCGGTGGAAACAATAGCCAGTGATCAGCTGGTCAATGATTTCGATCCCGAAAGCCGGGATTACATCGCCTGTCACGAACACGAAGGTCTGATATCCTTCGTCGTGTTTCAGATGCGCCAGGGCCGGCTGGTGGGCACGGATATTTTCCGAAGCCGCAGCTTTTCCGCAGGTGAGGCCCGGGACGATCTCGAACAGTTTATCATCAGATACTACCAGGAATTCCGCAGGCGGCCGAGCCGTATTTTCCTCAGGCCAGGAGAGGCTGATGAAAACTCCCTGGAACGGTTCTTCGCAGAGCAGATCGATGATACTGACAGGGAAAACAAGGATTCGGTACCGCCATCACCCGACACGACCTCAATCCGCGTCTCCGCGCCGGAAACCGGAAGGGACCGGAGCCTACTGAACATGGCCTACGAAAACGCCCGGCAGGACAGTTTCAAACGGGCCCGGGAAATCGGGGATGAGGAAGGCATCGCCGAACTGCAGAAAGTCTTCCGCCTGCCGAAACTTCCTAGACGCATCGAGGGCTTCGATATCGCCCAGCTCCACGGGAAATTCACCGTCGCCGCAATGGTCAGCTTCCACAACGGCGTGCCCGATAAAAAAGAGTATCGCTACTTCAATATCAAGAGCCTCAAAGGCAAAATCGACGACTACGAATCAATGCGGGAAGCCATGGCGCGACGCTACAGCCGCCTGATTAACGAGAAAAAGGCCCTGCCCGACCTGATACTCATCGACGGCGGCAAGGGCCAGCTCAGCGCCGCCATGGGAATTCTCGAATCCCTCGGTTTGCGGGGCCAGCCGATTCTCGCCCTGGCAAAGCAGGACGAGGAGGTGTTTCTCCCGGGGCGCGGCCTGGGCGTTCAACTTCCCGAGGGTACTCCGGGATTGCGGGTCCTGCAGGCGGTGCGGGACGAGGCTCACCGCTTCGGAACGACTCTCAACCAGAAACAGCGGAATCAGGATCTGGAGCTGCAGGTGAAGGATGTTCAGGGCTTCGGCCCCCGACGGAGCCAGCAGCTGCTGGCGGAATTCACCAGCTATGAGGAAGCCGTCGACGCCGGCGCCCGGGAAATACATCAGCGCACCGGAATCCCCCTGCAGGTGGCGGAAAATTTCATCGAGTATTTTACGAAAAGCGATTCGGAGTGACGGAAAACATCCGGGTATCCCGCCGTCCGGCCAGAGAACCCCGGAGGGGGAAAAACAGGCTGTACAGCCAGAGCTGGATGAT
>CAWZYW010000187.1:0-5496 GCA_963966255.1 uncultured Salinispira sp.
GCACAATCCCGTCGTTTATCATGCGGGCGGCTTTTTCGGTCATGCGTACCGAGAGACCTTCATCGCAGATCAGGTTGAAGAGGATGTCGGTCTGGTCAGCGAAATCGTCTTTCACCGCCAGCAGGGCACGGGCGTGACCGGCGGAGATCCGGTCCTCAACGATCGCCTGACGAATCGCTTCGGGGAGCTTAAGAAGCCTGAGGGAGTTGGCTACCGCCGAGCGGCTTTTTCCGAGCTTCCGGGCGACTTCATCCTGGGTAAGACCGAAACGGTCCATGAGGCTTCGATAGCCCAGCGCTTCCTCCACGGCATTTAAATCTTCCCGCTGGATATTCTCGATCAGCCCTATTTCCAGCTTGTCTTCCTCGGAGAACGAACGCACTACCACGGGTACCGCATCCAGGCCCGCAAGCCGGGACGCCCGGTAGCGCCGTTCGCCGGCGATGATCATGTACGTTCCGTCTTCCCGGGATTCGGCCACCAGCGGCTGGATAATCCCTTTCTCCCGGATGGATGCTGCCAGTTCCTCCAGCTGTTCCTGCCGGAATTCCTTGCGGGGCTGGTCGGGATTCGGAGAAAGCTGGGATAAGGGGAGGGTAAGCACCCGGTCCCCCTGCGCTTCAGCCTGCGCTATCGATTCGGGCATAAGGGAGCTCAGTCCGCGGCCCAGCGCTTTCTTAGCCATGAGGAGCCGCCTTGCGGGAGATAACTTCCCGGGCCAGCTCACGGTAGCTCATGGCCCCGGCACAGCCAGGATCGTACTGACTGATGGGCACCGAATGGGACGGCGCCTCGGAAAGGCGAACGTTCCTGGGAATAATGGTCTTGAACACCAGATTTCCGAAATAGCCCACCACTTCCTTCACCACGTCCTGGGCAAGGCGGGTCCTGGAATCGTACATGGTGAAAATAATACCGCCGATGCCAAGTTTCGGATTGCTGGAGCGTTGAACCATCTTGATGCTCTGCATCAACTGGGTAATTCCCTCGAGGGCGAAATACTCGGTCTGAAGCGGAATAAATACCTCATCCGCGGCGGTCAATCCATTCAGCGTCAGAATACCCAGACTCGGAGGACAGTCGATAAAAATAAAATCGTATTGATCGCGGAGACGGGAAAGGGCGGTTTTCAGGAAATATTCCCGGTTCTTCTCTTCGACCAGTTCGACGGTAGCCCCCGAAAGATCGGGGCTGGCAGGAATAATCTTCAACCGGTCGACCGAAGTATCCCTCACATAGGCCGCCGGGTCGTCACGACCGGTAATCAGCTCGTATATACCGCCTTCGCCGGCGTCGGCGCCCACTGAAGAACTGAGGTTACACTGGGGATCGAAATCGACCAGCAGCACCGATTTTCCAAGCTCCGCCAGATACGCCCCGAGATTCACGGGGGACGTAGTCTTGCCCACACCGCCTTTTTGATTTGCGAAAACGATAATGCTGCCCATAGGTGGGACAGTATAATAAATGCGCGCCGGATTGTCATTCGCAAAGGTCGCATAACCCCCGGGGCTCAGCGGAAATATTCTCTTTTTTTACCAAGTATGCTACATCTCTTTTATGACAAAATCACTTAGCAATGAAAAGGCATATCATTTCTCAACGTTTTATCGATTTACCGATATCGCCGATCCGCAGAACCTGCGACAGAATCTTCAAAAGCTCGGGGATGATCTCGGGATTATCGGAATTATCCTGATCGCCGCTGAAGGGCTGAACTCAACCATCGCCGGAGATAAGAGCGCTATCGACAGCTTTCTCGGTCACCTGCGGGAGCTGCCGGGCTTTTATAATCTCGAGGTCAAAAGCTCCCGGGCGGTCCTGAAGAGGAGGCCCTTTCGAAAATTGAAGGTGAGGGTAAAACGGGAGATCGTGACCATGGGGCTGGATGATATCGATGCGGCCAACGACGCCGGAATACGTGTCGAACCGGAGCAATGGGACCAGCTGATCAGGGATCCCGACGTGCTTGTCATCGATACCAGGAATGTCTATGAATATCGCCTCGGTACATTCGAAGGGGCAGAAGATCCCCGAACTCTGAATTTCCGACAGTTTCCCGAAGCGGTACGCGGCATGCTGGAAAAATCCGGACATAAAAAAGTCGCTATGTTCTGCACCGGCGGCATCCGCTGTGAAAAAGCCACCGCCTACGTCCGCCGCCTCGGGGTGGACGAGGTGTATCATCTTCACGGCGGCATCCTCAATTATCTGGAAAAGATCCCGAAGGAGCGAAGCAGCTGGAACGGCGCATGTTTTGTATTCGACGGTCGGATCACGGTGAATCATTCTCTTCAGCCGGAGGCCCGGCCGCTCTGTACCGTATGCGGACAGGTAATGACCCGGGACTCGGATGAATCAGACTACCAATGCCATCAATGCATGGAGTTCCCCATGGTGAAATAATCCCGAAATACCCTTTCAACACGCTTTCAGGGCGTTGTGCAATTCTGCTGTTTTGCTGGCAAAGCGACACTTTTTCCCGATTGCCATTAACTTCGACCATTTGTCTGCCGAAAATGAAATTGACCCGCCGTAGTCGGGCAATGTCATCCCCTGTAAATTTGGAAATTCCCCGGGGGTACATTAGAGTAATATGAAAGGTAACTTTCAAATGAAAACAACGAATACCGTCGAAATTTTGCGCGATCCAGCTGTCATGCGGACTTTTCCAAAAATCGAACTCCATCGTCATTTGGAAGGCACTTTCGATCCAAAAACCCTCCACGAAATAGCACAAAAAAATAAATTGGATGTTCCAAAAGATTTTGAGCAATTTAAGACCACCATCCAATTCCCAAAGGACCAGAAACCGGACTTCAAACTGTTCCTGAGTAAATTCAAAACCGATTGGTACCGGAGCCATGAAGACGTAGAAAAAATCACCTATCAATCGGTATACAATATGAAAGACGACGGGATTTTTTATATTGAGCTCCGCTTCAGCCCCGAGCATTTTTCACTGCAGAATGATTTCGATCGGAAGGAAATAACCAAGCTGGTCATAAGCGCGGCCAATCGCGCCGCCAGGGATGCGGGATTTCACATTAAGTATCTCATCACATTTAACCGCAACAAGCAGACCCAGGAGGAAATGCTTGAGCTGTATGAGATGATTTCATCCCTCAATGAACCGGATATCGTAGGAATAGATCTGGCGGGTGATGAGCAGAGTTTCCCCCCTGATCTTTTCGATAAGTTTTTCTCAAGAATCAAACAAGATAAAAAGTACAAAGCCACGGTACACGCCGGAGAAGTAACCGAGTCTGATCAGATCTGGACCGCAATCAAGCAGCTATATGCCCGAAGAATCGGCCACGGAACCAGCACGATTAAGGATCCGGAACTGCAGGAATATTTAAAAGAGCATTTCATCGTGCTCGAGCAATGCATAACTTCAAATTATCAGACCGGTTCCTGGAGTGAGGAATCGAGCCACCCCCTCGGTCGGCTCTTCCGGATGGGCGTACCGGTGACGATTAATTCCGATGACCCGTCGATACAGGATACCGATCTAACCGACGATTACGTCAAGGCTGTGAAATACTTCGATTTAAGTCTCGAAGACCTTGTTCAGGCGAATCTGACCGCGCTTAAATCTGCGTTTATCTCAAAAGAAGAAAAAGCGAAATTGATCGAAGAATACGCCGCCGCGGTCAAGGCCTTTCGGAGTCTTCATCGCGTATAAAACGCCCGCGCCCGCGGGTAAGATCGGTGAAGCGGCTTCGCACTCCGGATAGATCTCCGGCTTCTATTCTGAAATGCATCGACACATCTTCTCCGAATGATTCATCAAGGATCTCGCAGAATATCTCACCAAGATACCGCTTGAAAGCTTCGTATTCGGCATATCCGAGAATACATTCCACTTCACAGGTGTTGCGCACGAGAAGCCGTTCGGTTCTCGCTAATGCCGCCTGTGCAGCTTCAGTATAGGCTTTTACCAGACCGCCGGTGCCGAGCTTGGTTCCGCCGAAATATCTCACCGTGGTAAGCAATGCGTTGCGCAATCCTGAGCCTTTGAGCACCTCCAGGGTCGGTCGCCCGGAGGTGCCCTTCGGTTCACCGTCGTCGCTCATGCCCAGCTCTTCGCTATTGGCATCTCCCAGAACAAAGGCATATACCACGTGGTTGGCCTCCGGATGAAGCGTTCGCAGATCCGAAATGACCGCTTTCACGGCATCCCGGGACTCTACCGACCAGCAACGCGACAGGAATTTCGATCTTCGATCGACATATTCAATTTCCTGTGAGCTGCCGGGCGTATAGCTGTTTCCGGTGTCCATGCCTAGGCTTTTTTCCTCAATACGAGCGTCCAAACCACCAGGGCGACTGCGATCAGGGCCATTCCCAGTAATGCACTTATCTCCACGGCAGCATCGGGGGGGATTTCAATTCCTGAACGTTTGAGATATATGCCGAAAAACGCCCAAAGCACAACAAAGGAGAACCCGACATCCCGGCGGGTGATGATGATCGCGATGGTTATCGCTGTTCCGGTAATAATAACCAGCGCCGCCCAAAAGGCCTCACTTAAACCAAACCCTCCCCATCCGATGTCCACGAGGAATGCGGTGACATTGGCTATGGTGGCGACGGTGATCCATCCCAGATACACTGAGAACGGCAGCTTAACCAACCAGAACTCCCGAGTCGGACCTGACTCCAGCCCGATCTTTAATTTCAGGTAGATGACCAGAAGGCTTGCCAGGAGACCAAGCATGGCCAACAGGGAAAGTCCGGTGAGGGTCCAATGCCAGGCAAAAATCCATGCGATGTTGGCAATCGAAGAAATAAGGAACCAGGGGCCGATGGTGCCGATAAAGCTCGATTGTCGATCTTTGCCAAACGCCTGAACCAGAGAAAAAACTGCGAACGCGATCAGCAGGGTATAAATGACCGCCCAGATCGAGAACGTGAGTCCCGCGGGGACAAACAGGTTCGGATACATGTCCGAAAGTTGGCCGGTATCCATACCGTTGAGCGGCAGAATCGAAGCCAGGGCATTCACCGTAATGGTGGCAATCAGGGCGATGGCGTTGATCAGAGCCCAGCTGCGTTGTTGAGTAGCGGTTTCCATAAAACCTCCTGACTCCAAGATAATAGAGGGGATGGAAAACGCAATCAAAATTTCACTGTTTCACGTGGAACATTTTTTACTTTTGTCGGGCATATGAACCTTTTCCGTATGTTTGCTGATTGTTTCACGTGGAACAATATTTAAAACAGAAAAGAATTCATAACAAAAAATACCGATTCTCCACCCAAATTTCCGTGTAGATCATTATAATTAACCTATATTAAGTTAGGGGTGGTGTCATGAAAACAATGATGATGCTTTTAATGGTTATCGTATTACTGCCGCTATCCTGCTCTCGTTATGTACTCGAAGAGGAAAACTTTGTCTCAATGCAGGAGAAGGAATCGGAACTCATTCGTGAGTTCGGCAGTATCGAAAAGGAAATGCCCGGACAGGAACAAATCAGAATATATGAG
>CAWZYW010000188.1:0-5490 GCA_963966255.1 uncultured Salinispira sp.
CCAGAAGCCCGTCGCCCGGGAAGGCTCTTCCACCGGAAACACATGCTCGCTGGTGGAGACCAGCACCGGCCTGGACTCGAGCAGGGGATTTGCCGCCCGACGGGATGAGATCAGCCCCCGGTTGCGGGCAACCCGGATGGTACTGGAAGATGTGGCCCCCCAGAACCCCCGGAGGAAAAGGCTGTGGGTCAGCCGGTTGGCAACGCGGGGCAGCGGATAACGGGCGAACAGCAGGGAAGGATATTCCGAGGTCGGAGTCAGGGGAAACGGCGAGGCGATATACGCAGGCACGCCGGCAGCCCGGGCGTAAAAGCTGCCGATGGTGGCCCCGGGGTGGTGGAGAATCAGATCTGAGCCTTCGCAGGCGTCCAGAAGATCTTCGGTGGCCTGGTCCAGCAATCGGGTAAACCGCGGATCCCGCAGGGCCCGAAGGGCTTTTACCGGATTATCGGCATTCACCGCATCGCTCAGTTCCCCGCTGCGCATCAACTCGCTCACATCGCCCCGGACCGGCGAGAATCTCATGCCCAGACTCCCCACGAAGGGTTCATAGCGCGCGACCGTCGCCAGGCTTACCATATGGCCATCATCGTCCAATTTGCGCCCGAGGGCCGCCAGAGGCTGCATATCCCCTCTGGAACCGGTGGTGAGTATTGCGATTTTCATATTATCTCTCCTTGATGAGCCTGTCGGCCTGGGGGATCTGACAGCGCACCGAGCCGGATGATGTCCAGCACGCAATCACAGGCTTTCTCGGCATCCTCCCGGGGGATGTGCCCCTCCAAAACCGAACGCAGGAGCCGTTCCAGGGCTCCCGTCGCCAGATCGACGGTCTCCATGGCAAAACGGATATCGGGCAGCCGAAATACGGCGAGATCCAGAGCTGACAGCAGCTCCAATGGATCCGGAGCATCCGGTAACCCTGCGCGGTTCGCGGCGGGAACGAAGGTACGAGGCAGTGATAAATTCCGTAAAAGGGCTGCGAAACCGGGGTCCTTGCTACGCTCCATCTCCCGACGGAAAAGTTGCGCCAGCGCGGAGAAAAGATCCCCGTGTCCACTTCGGATGAAGGCAGCCAGTTCGGCATAACGCGTGGCGCCGAGGTGATACAGGACGGCTGTCTCGGCATCTGACATCCCGTCAAAATATTGATAAAAACTCCCCCGGGATATTCCCGCCAGCTCGACAACCGCCGAGATCCTTGCATCGGCCGGAGGCCGGAGAGTGAACTCGGCTATCAGGGAGTCGAGAATAAGCACGCGCTTGGCCTTGGGCAGTCGATAAAAGGTCTGATGGATCATGGACACAACCGATATAACATTATTACATCAATATATGACATTTTGTCATGTCATGCAAAACAATGTTACCTGGCCCAGTAGCGCCCGAAAAGTGTCAAAAAAATACTGTTCGATCAAAGACCTTGAAAGAATCGTTCGATCAGCTCTTCGAACTCACCGCTGGCCCGCAGGGCGGCCAGCTCGAGGTTGAAGCGACGGATCAGGTCCGTCATCGCAGCACCCTTGGCAAAGGCAATGTACGTCTCATTCACCGCGATCGGTACTTCGAGTCGAATCACCTGATCTTCGATGCCCATTCGTCGGATCATAAAATCACCGGATTGAGCCAATGCAAGCATCGAGTGAATACGGCCGCTTACCAGCTTGCCGAAATTCGCCTCATCTGAGGCGGCGGATTCAGCCAGATACGTACCGTCGGCCACCGCGCCATCAAAATCATCTCCATAGCTCCAGCCGAAAATAGTGCCGATGGTCATTCCCCGGAGATCCTCGAGCCGACGAAAGCGCTCCTCATCTTCCTTCCGGATGTAGACGCTGATCGTCTCCGAATACAAGGCATCGCTGTAATCATAGATAAGACTGCGTGGGGTGTTGAAATACAGGCCCCCGATCCCCGTTTCTCCCCGTTCAGACAGCAAGATGGCCCGCCGCCAGGGAACCGCCTGCAATTCCACCGGGACTCCCATTCGGCCGAATACTTCGTTGATAATCAAAGGATAGAGTCCGGCGGCCTCGCCGCTCTCATTGGCGTACATAAACGGAGGATTGCTCTCATCCAGAGAGATTATGAGCGGTTCCTGTGCCGGCAGGGCGACGGGAATCATAAATAATAAGAAGCTTACGATTATGCTTCGGCTCATATGCATAAGGAACCTCCTGTCCCGGACTTACGGCGATATCGGACCCGATTCGAGATCGGGAAATCTGATATAAAAGTGAACGCCTTTGCCCTGGCCTGACTCAAGCGAGATGCTGCCTTGCAGACGGCTGGCCACCAGGTTGTATACCAGGTACATGCCAAGCCCCATATTGCCCGCACCTCGATTCGTGGTGAAGAACGGCTCAAACACCTTCTTCACCTGTTCCTCCGGAATACCCTTCCCGTCATCGACATACTGCAGCACGGTAGAATCACCTTCGCGGGCGACGAAGATATCGATTCGGGATGCGGTCCCGGAATGGCGGATACTGTTTTCGATGAAATTGGAAATGATGGGCCAAAAAACGTCGGGATAGCTTTTTACTTCTATCGTATCCATTTCGAGGCACATATCGATGCCGAGTTTATCCAGCCTGGGAGCGTAGAGGGAGATAATATCATTCAGAATTTCATCGATGCGAAATCGGGTGGGCTCACTGCCTTCATCCATGTGCGCGATTTTGCGAAAATCCTGAATGAGAGACACCGCACGGGTAAGATTCTTCAAGACGCTGTCCATGGCCTCATCCAGAACCTGACGGGATAATCCCTGATCCGGATTGTCAATTTTCTCCCGGATAAGGCTGGCGGCGGTTATGGCATTCCCCAATGGAGTGTTCAACTCATGGGAAATTCCGACCACCAGATTGCCCAGGGAGAGCATCCTTTCGGCAACATTGAGACGGCGGGAGGCTTCATGCAGTTCGCGGCTCCGCTCCGCGACCTTGTCCTCAAGCGAGTCATTCAGCGAATGCAATTCATCCTGCGCAGTCTGTATCTCCGAAATAAGTCCGTTGATCTGATCGATGATGGAATTGATGTCCGAATAGCGCGTCATCGAGATACGATGGTTATAGTCGCCCACGGACAGGTATTCCCTTCCCTGTATGATCGGTTCGAATGCCGAAAGAAGCTGCCGGCGGATAATACCGTTTGAAACGAGTATCATAACCGGCAGGATGCTTACGAGCATCACGCTCATCACCAGCCAGATGCTTCGCCTGATCTGGATCAGTTCGGAGTTGGCCGGCCATATGGTCACCCGACCCAGAACGAAGCCGTAGCCCTCGACGGTCCTGCTGATTGCCTGGTCTGAAGAGCCAGGCTCGATGGGGAAATTCACCAGGCTTCCGGATAATTCCGATTCGATGACGACGCCGGAAAGCCGCCCGGTCGATAAATAAATATCCCCGATGCTGCGAACCACATCATCATTCACCTGATACAGGGGGTCGATCAGGACCTGCGCGATTTCATCCGCCGTGGTCTGTGCCGATATCCGCAGAGAACGTTCGACCACCAGGGTGCTGACTATGCTTAATCCGGTTCCGATAACGAGCATGGAACCCAGTATGATAATGGAGGACAGGACAAAAAGGCGGAAAGAGAGTGTATTAAACAGTCGCTTTTTGGCACGACCGGTAGCTGATGCCGTAATTTTCAATTGTATACTTCCCGTGCTTAAGTATAGGGTGATACGCATTATCAGTCGACTGAGAAAACGGCGATGATCCGGGTATGTCGCTCAGCCCTTAGTCGGCCTCAGCCGCTGTGCGGTATGCGCCGAAGCGGAACACCGCAATCAGTACCAGGATAGCGCTTAACGAAAAAGCGAGGGGCAGATAGTCCGGCCGGGTCTTGAGGGGATCCAGGAAATTTACGATCAGATACATCAGCATGGGAAATGCGATAGCCAGGCTCATCAATCCGGCGCGGACCGCTTCTACGCCTCGCTGGATGATCGAGCGTTGCAGCCAGTAAACCAGGGATGAAAGCACCTCGAAAAGAAGAATGAAGAGATTTATTATGTTCAACAGGGTGCGGTCATAGCTCAGTGTTCCGAATTCGGATATCCGGGGGGAGGTCCACAAGAGCCCGTGGGAGCCATTGCTCAAGGCCAGAATACCGATGAGCAGATGCCATGCCAGGAGGATCAGCCAGAAGAGCGGGACCGCGCGTGAAGAATTTGCGAAGCGAAGGGTTGACAGTAAAAAAAGGGACGGCATAAATGCCCCGCTCAGGTACCACAATCCCTCCAGAAGCAGTTTGCCCGATAGAGAGCTCGTCCCGTGACTGATGGCGGTATTAAGCGCCCAAAGTCCGAACACCAACAGGCAGGCGGATATTGCCGGGCCACCTCTCCCGCGGGCTTTTGCGAAAAGTAGCCCGGAGGAAATGGCGAGGAATACTGCGGTACATATCTGCGCGCCAATAAACCACATATTATTCATACACGTCCGTCGCTGAGATAGCTATGCTGATAGCATCGTCTTATCGGTCCCGGCTGTCAATCTGAGTAAAGTGTCAAGACTGATTACGGTGAGCTCTGGCAAAACCCGGGAAGACCGTATACTCTCAGGGCATGAGCAACGGCGAAGATAAAAAAATCATTTACTCCATGTACAAGGTGAGTCGGCACCACGGAACCCGGCAGGTAATCAAGGACATCAGCCTCTCGTATTTCTACGGCGCGAAAATCGGCGTCATCGGTCTCAACGGCTCGGGCAAGTCCACCTTGCTGAAAATCATGGCCGGGGTCGATACCGAATACAACGGGGAAATCTCCATCAGCCCCGGGTTCACCATCGGCTATCTCGAACAGGAACCCCAGCTGGAGGCCGGCAAAACCGTGAAGGACATCGTATCCGAAGGGGCCCAGGAGACCGTGGACCTGCTGGCCGAATACGATGCCATCAACGAGGCCTTCGGCGATCCCGACGCCGACATGGACAAGCTCCTGGAGCGCCAGGGCGAAGTTCAGGAGAAGCTGGACGCCACCAACGCCTGGGACCTGGACAGCCGCCTGGAACTTGCGATGGACGCCCTGCGCTGCCCGCCGCCGGAGCAACTGGTGGACACCCTCTCCGGGGGAGAACGCCGCCGGGTGGCTCTGTGCCGCCTGCTGCTCAAGCAACCGGATATCCTGCTGCTGGACGAACCCACCAACCACCTGGATGCCGAGTCCATCGCCTGGCTGGAGCGTCACCTGCAGCAGTACCCGGGAACCATCATCGCCGTCACCCATGACCGCTACTTCCTGGACAACGTCGCCGGGTGGATCCTTGAGCTGGACCGGGGCGAGGGCATTCCCTGGAAAGGCAATTACTCCAGCTGGCTGGACCAGAAGCGTCAGCGCCTGGCCAAGGAAGAAAAGAGCGAAACCGAGCGGCAGAAGACCCTTCAGCGTGAGCTTGAGTGGATCAACATGAGCCCCAAAGGCCGCCACGCCAAGGCCAAGAGCCGCATTACCAATTATGAAAAGCTGCTGGC
>CAWZYW010000189.1:0-5467 GCA_963966255.1 uncultured Salinispira sp.
TTGTACACCTTGCTGTAGCCAAGCTCTTCCAGGGCTGCCTTCACATAGCCGGCCCGGGTTCCGGAGCCGCACATCAGGAAGATTTCCCGGTCGGCATCGCCGAAGATGTTCTGGAGGATGGCCCGGCTGGTGATGTCATCAGCGGTAAAATCCCATCCGGTATTTCGGGTAAGCGCCCGATTATCCAAGTATTCGAAGAAGGATACGAACTCGAAGCCGTCCACGTAGCCGGCGGTGTACTTGTCGCCCACATTGCGAAGATCCACGTATTTCGCACCGTCGCGGCCGAGGAAATTATCGATGTTAGCCATGGTGATTTCAGCGGGGAGAACCGCAAGACCTGCGTACTCGCCATCGCCGAGGATCTTGTTCTCGCCCGCGTAATCGCGGATTCCGCCGGCATTAAAGACCTTGGTATATCCGATCGACTCAAGAGCCTGCTTGGTATATCCCGCCCGGGTGCCGGAACCGCACATCAGCACGACAGCGCCGTCCTTGGGTCCGAATACATTGGCGAGGAGCGCTTCGCTAATTACGTCAGCATTGGAAAAGTCCCAGCCGTTGTTCCGCACCAGTGCCCGGCCTTCGAGATAATCGAAGAAGGGAACCACTTCGAAACCGGCGATGTAGCCGCCGCTGAACATATCGGAAAAGTTCCGCAGGTCGACAAAGCGGGCATCGTAGGCCAGGTAGTCATCGATATTCGCCATGGTGATTTCTTCGTTACCGCTTAATTCGGCGACCGAAGTTCCGCAGCTGACCAGACCGAAGGCCAGCACCAGAGTCAACAGAACCGTTACTGCTTTCCTCATGTATTTCTCCTGTGTGTTTCCGGTATATCCGGATATTGTATTGTGTTCCAACTCCCGCACTTACATGTAACGGGTATTATGGTACTCGAAAAGACCCTGAAGAACCCGGACAACGTTGTTAGGGGTAACCGTCGCGCCGGTATAGGCATCGGCTTCGCCATGCATGGGTTCGATGGCATTGATTGAATCCTGGGAAGCACCGAGGATATTATCATCGGTATAGGTCAACAGCAGTTCCCAGGCAGGAACTCCCTCCCAGGTCTCCACGCTGTCGCCGTACATGCCGGCGGTGTAGTGATCAGTGGAGTCCATATCCCATGAGATATAGGCAACCGAACCGTCGCTTTTGTTGAGGTCGACGTACATCACCGACCAGTAGTTCACCTGAGGCGCCCGGCAGGTACAGGCGATGTAGGCGACCTGGTACTTGACGGTCTCCAGCTGCTCGTACTCGAACAGGACGAATGCGGGCATCTCGGTTTCTTCACGGTGTCCATTGACGTGGGTGAAGTAGAACGCGTTTTCAACATAAATCCCGTCGCCGGCGGCGACTTCCGTTTCTGCTGCGGCATCCGCCACTTCAGTATTCCCTCCGCAGCTGAAGATCAGCAGGGCGGTAAGGGTCAAGATCGCAATTATTGCTATTTTCCGCATAATGCCTCCGATTTCTGAGTAAATTACTCAAATAGATAATCTTTTATCTATTTACCTGCATACTATGCCGTTTTTATTCAGAGATCAAGAGTTTTATGTGAAATCCGTAATTTTATTTTGCCGTTCTTACGAAATCGGAAATTTGTTTCTCAATAAGATCCAGGCTTTTGTTCCAGAATTCCGCATCTCCGATATCCATCTCAAGATTATCGGCGATCACGTCCTCGGTGGATTTCCGACCGGTGTCGATAAGCACGTTGCGGTATTGTTGAGAGAACGAGGGGCCCTGCTCCCGGGCCAGGGCATACAGGGCTCCGCTGAACAGATGTCCGAAGGTGTAGGGAAAGTTGTAGAAACTCAGTCCGGATATATAGAAATGGAGTTTGCTGGCCCAGAACAGCGGGTCGTATTCGTCGAGCAGGTCCAGGTACGCCTCCTTCTGGGCTTCCAGCATGATGTTCTTCAGATCTTCGGAGGAAAGTTCACCCGAGCTTCGTCGCGCATACAGTTCGCTTTCGAAGAGGAAGCGGGCGTGAATATTCATCAGCATAACCATGGACATCCTGATACTGTTATCCAGCATGGCCAGTTTCATAGCCTGATCTTCGGCATGCTCGATGAGGTAATCATTGATTATCGCCTCGGCGAAGGTGCTGGCGGTTTCGGCGGTGCTCATCACATAGACCTGATGAGGCTCGGGCTGATCCTTCAGCAGATAGCCGTGGTATGCATGACCAAGTTCATGGGCCAGGGTACGCATGGATCCGTAGCTGTCTTTGAAGGTCATAAATACCCGGGGTTCTTTCCGGGCGATGAACCGGGTGCAGAACGCCCCGGGGCGCTTGCCGCCCCGATCTTCCGATTCGATGAAACCGCGCTTAACCGCATCCTCGGCGAACTGACCCATTTCCGGTGCGAAAGCGCTGAATTGGGATATTACCTGATCCATGGCGTCATCGAAGCTGATACTGCCGCCGCCGGGAAGCGGTGCGGTCTGGTCGAACCAGCTGAGTTTTTCAATGCCAATGCTTTTCGCCTTGAAATCGAACCAGGGCTTCAGCATGGCCTTCCGGGCGCTGATGGCATCCCACATGGCATCCAGGCTGCGTCGCTGCAGGCGATTATCCTCCAGGGGCTTGTCCAGAAAATGCTCATAGCCTTGTTCCCGGTAAAGCGTCAGACGGGTGCCGGCAATGTGATTCAACGCATCGGCGCAGTCATCGGCGATGGCATCCCAGGCCCGATTTGACGCGTGGAAGGTGTTCTCACGGTAACTGCGGTCCGGGTGGTCGGTTTTCAATTGGGAAACCGAGCGCTTTACCAGTTCGCCCTTCTCCATCAGTTCCACCTTCAGGCTGGAACTGATGCGGGTATAAAAACGGCCCCAGGCGCTGATGCCGTCCACCGAAAGCCGGGCTGCCAGGGTTTCCCGGGGATCATCCATCATGTGAGCAGAACTGCGTCGTAATTCCCGCAGATGAAAATCGATGGAAGCAAGAAAATCGTTCCCTGCTACGGCCGTTTCGAAGGCAGCTTCATCGGAGTCCCTAAGGGTGCTTCGCAATCGTATCTGTACTTCCTGCATATTGGCGCTCAAGGCGCTCAGACGGCCCAGGAGGATGGCATAGGTCTTATTTTCCGCATCGGCGCTGGCCAGGCAGTTTACGTACACCTGCAGCTGCGAACCCAATCCCTGCACTGAAATGTATTCCCGATAGAATTTCTCCCAGGAGCTGGCGCTGTTGTCGGTTCCACCACCTGTAAAAACCGGAAGACCCGCGGATTGTTCTTTCAGATCGGCGATTTGACTTTCATATCGAGTCATATCCTCAGTAAACTGCGTGTCATCGGTGGATGAATAGACGGAGGATAGGTCCCAGGTTCGGGGGTATTTCATTGCAATCTCCTGAAAATCAATATTGCCACCAGTGTAACACAGCCATGGTTCTTCGGTTGCCTTTTTACCGCCCTGACCGTACTTTAGCATTCACAGCAACAAACCGAACAAGGAGAATATCGCCGTGAAAGCCTTAGAACAATTAAACGAAGAGTATTTCAGCCGGGGACTGACTCTGGATGAATATGTGAGCCAGGCCCGGAATTACCGCAGTTTTGTGAAGGATCTTATGCCGAAGGCGGCTCCCCGCCCTGAAGACATTGATCGAATACAGGAACTGGCCGCTACCCATCCCGGACCATTGAAGGCAACGGTCAATACCGAAGACTGGTGCGGGGACTGGGCCTGCAATGCGGCTTATCTCGGCGCTCTCTTTTCCAGTGCTGGCATTGAGATGCGCATTTTCCGGGGAAGCGAACACCCGGAAATCAAGGAACGCTATGAGCGGGACGGAGACGATCACATCCCGGCGGTCAGTCTCTGGGACGGAGAAGGCCGGGAGCTGGTCCGCTGGATCGAGGCGCCGGAGGCGGTATCGCGCCGGAAAGACAGCTGGAAGGCTGAGCACCCTGAGTTTATGAAGACCTATCAGAACAAGGAAAGTGATGAGCAGGCGAAAAAAGCCTGGCCGAAGATGTACCGGGATTTTATGAACGAAATGGCCTCCTGGTACGTTGAGGGAATGTGGAACGAAACCGGCCGGGAAATCATCGAAGGCCTGGAGTCACATCGATGAACGCGAGTGAATCTCCCTCCATGGAAAATAAAACCGTGGTAATCACCGGAGCGAATACCGGCATCGGGCTGGCTACCGCCGAGGCTTTGGCGGCAAGTGGCGCCCGAATCATCGCCGCCTGCCGCAATCTGGAAAAAGGTCGTTCGGCCCTGGAGCGAATTGCCCAAAAGGCCACCGGACCGAAGCCCGAGCTGGTAGCCCTGGACCTTTCGAATCTCGCTTCCGTCAGAGGCGCCTCAGAAAAGATCGCAACGCTTACCGATGCCATCGACGTACTCATCAACAACGCCGGACTGATTCTTCCCAGACGCCAGACCAGCGCAGACGGCTACGAAATGCAGTTCGCCACCAATCATCTGGGACATTTCCTGTTGACCAAACGGCTGCTGCCCTTGATTAAGCAGGCTGAACAGGGACGGATTATCAACCTGTCTTCCGGCGCACATTGGGGAGGATCAATCCATTTCGACGACCTGATGTTGGAAAAGCGCTACGGAGCGTTCCGGTCATACGGCCAGACAAAGCTCGCGAACATACTCTTCACCCGGGCTCTGGCCCGCAGGCTGTCGGATACTCCCATCACGGTAAACGCCGTACATCCGGGTTTCGTCCGTTCGAACTTTGCCGCCGATCGGAGCAAGGATAACCATCAGCCCCTTATAATGCGCCTGATCGCATTCGCTGCCGTAACCCCGGAGGTGGGGGCGGAAACCAGCGTATACCTGGCCGGCAGCCCTGAGGGCGGCTCGGTCAGCGGCGAATATTTCGCAAAGAGCAGAATCGCTCCCAGCAGCAAGGCCAGCCGCGACACGGAAATCGCAGAGCGCTTGTGGAAGGTCAGCGAAGATCTGGTCGGCGAGAAATTCGAAGCCTAAGCCCCGCAGCTCGGCCGGGGCATCCGGGGACTGTAGCCCGGCACATCCCATATGCCGCCGGCGTTGAGCACTTCGATGCCCCGGTCCCGAAGCATGTGTTCCACCGGCCTGCTGCGGGCCCCGCTGATGCAATACAGGATTACCGGACCCTTGCCGAACTCGCCAATCCGCTCTTCTGCCTCTCCGGCGGGGATATTTATCGCCGCCGGATGATGCTCCGCATTAAATTCCCCTTCTTCCCTGACATCAACAATCAGCGCGCCCCGGGCGATGAACGCCTCCAGAGAAACGTTTCTGACATCATTGGATTGTACCGTCGTGCTCACGTTTGTCACCTCATCATCTGCTATTGAATAATATCTTATTTATATATATAAATTATTATATATTATCAAGCAAATACCGGAGAAAATTTTCCATGCAATGTACCCACTGCCTCAAAAAAATACCATGTAGGCCTCGGGTGTATACTTGATTGATAACCACAACGATC
>CAWZYW010000190.1:0-5448 GCA_963966255.1 uncultured Salinispira sp.
TGGTGGCACTGGGTATCATGCGCGCCGCAATTGAGGACGGCTTGCGTATCCCCGACGATCTGGCAATCATCGGCTACGACAATCTGGAGATCGGCAGCCTGGTGGATCCGCCGCTGAGTACCGTCAGCCAGCCCATCGAACAATTGGGTCGGGATTCATTCGCTCTGGCATTGGATCTGCTGAAGGATTTCCGCGATCCGGCAACCATCATCCACCAGCCCGAACTGATGATCCGGGCGTCGGGCTGACATCCCTTCCTAACTCAGGGCGAAGGCGTAGAACCACCATGCCGTATGGGGAATCCACTGCTCCCCCCAACGCCAGCTGTGAAACGGATCGTCAGTTTCGCACAGCGCCGGCGTGCTTTCGTTTTCCATCGACGAAGTGATTCCATTACAGATGCCGCCGGGGATGCCGGGAAAGTCATCTTCGTAGCGGGGATTGTTCCTGCCGAAGCCCTCAATCATGCAGGCATCGAACGGGTTGAGCCCCAGCAGCCAATTTTCCAGATCGGATTCCAGACCCTCCAACTGCCCGAGGGTTTCCCCGTCGAAGCTCATGTCCTTCCGGGCCAGACGGACGGCGGCGCATAAGCTGCCGAGACGGGCATTCTCGCCCTGCCACCAGTATCCGCTTTCATTTTCGTGGGGGAAGAAGAAGCGGTCCTCAACGGGTCCGGAAAGGGATTTTACCCGTTGCCTTGGATAGCCAAAGGGGTTTGCTGTTGCATTGGTGATACGAAGCCAGTGCTCGAGCTGCCGCCGAATTGCCGAGCGCAGCTGATGCAGGAAATCCGGGTCCCAGACTCCGCCGAACACCTGTGCGGCCCGCAGCAGGCTTATCATCGGCAGGCCCTCATCGGATGCATGAAAAAAAGGCCGTGTTTTACCGTCATCGGCCCAGAAGAAACCCTCGGGATCCTGTCGCTTCAGCAGGGATGCGCAACGCATCAGGCCGTCCTCAAGGTATATGGAGTCGGAGGTCAATTCATAGAGCTCCGCCGTCGCCATCAGGGCGGCATAATCGTCGATAATATTTTCCCGGAAATCGTCGCAATATGAGAAATTATGGTCGCGCAGGTGGGCGTAGGCCGTCTGCGCGGCAGCACCATATGTCCGGCCTTTTCCGTCCGTAGTGAACAGGGCGGCGGCCCGGGCCAAAGCGGCGATTGCCATTCCCCCGCCCTGCCGGTAACTTGCCTGAACGCGTTCGTTTTTATACCCAAGTTGGGTGCTGTAATTGCAGATGTTTCGAAGCGCAAGATCCTTGCTCCAGCGGTCGAACACAATCTGATAGAAGAAACCTTCATCATCCAGCATCCGAACAAGGAAGTCGGCGCCATGCCGTGCTTCCGATAGAGCCTCTTCTTTTATCGCTTCCTGTTCACCGGCTCCGGCAATAAGCGCCCATACAACCAGGGGAATCTGCTGAGGAGCCATGAAATTGGTGTAAGACAGATGGCTCAGGTATTTACTCACGTCACCGGATGCATCGTACCAACCCCCATGGACATCGCGGGATCCTCCGCGCATATCTCCGAAAAACGGAACGTTATGATCAAATTCGTCTACTTCCCCGCTGCAACGTTGGCGAAAAAAGTACTCAAGGATTGCGGGCAGCACCTCTGCGCGATAGGGAGCGGATAAGGCCTTTAAGTCAAACTGAGCCTGGATTTTCTCTCCATTCTTCAGGAGTACCATGTGGCTGCCGGCTCGATCAGGAACCGGTATCCGGACCCGGGCAAAAAAGCGATCAGGCCACCAGCCGTCAGGCGTCTCAAAATCTTGCGGATGCAGATGTATGCGGTAATCGGATTCCCCCAGCTTCAATTCCAGCAATTCCGACAGGCTTTGCCGGTTTGCGGCGGACAGGCGGATTACCAGTACTGCGCTTTTCCCGGCGGGATACCCCAGGTGATTACCCAGAATTTCATATCGCGTTGCCATGGAAACCTCCCGAAATCACTTTGAGCCAAGCCTAAACCCGGGCCGGCGTTCCGTCAAGTTTTTACGCAAAAACGGCAATAAAACAACCCGCGAAGCGCGGCCTCCCCTCTACAACATCCAGATCAGTAGTACGGTCGCGCTGATCAGAGGAGTGATAACGATGGGTATCCGTCGACCGGGGGTCAGGAAATGGGCTGCCGAGGTAACGCAATGACCGCTTACGACGGCACTGAGCCCCTGCCAGAGGGGGAGCTGTGTGCCGAAAAGCCGGTTCACCAGAATAAAGAGATACCCGTAGACCAGCTGCACCGCCAGCGGGATGAGTATGGCCCGAAGCCGGAGTGGTCGGTTGTCCCGGGAAATCTTCCGACCCTGCCGAAGGAAGGGCACCAGGCCGAAACCGAGGAGGGGAAGCATGCCCAGGGCCAGGGTCTGGGTCAGGTGCCAGCGATCCGATTCGCCGATATCCGCATCGTCCGCCGGAATCCGGGATCGGAAGAGTCCGGGCAGCTGATCTTCAATAGCGTACTCGCTTTCGGTATCGAGCTGCTCCAGGATCACTGGCAAATATCCCAGGGCCGCTTCCTGATCGCTTACTTCCACCAGGAGCCGGTAGGTTCCTTCGAGCACCACCTGGGGACCGGGAATCGTACGGATTCCGAAAAGGTCGCTGCGGGTGTTAATGCTCACTTCCACCTCAACCCCCCGTTCTTCCAGGGCATGGCGCACCGCCCCGGCTTCACGGCGATCATCAGAGGAGAAAATGCAAACCTTATCCTTTTTCATGCTGCTCCCGGACCCCGTACGTTTCGGGGCTACTTATATAGTAGGATTTGGAAGGCAAACAGGCAAGCCGGGAAATTTCATGATTTTCCCCTCTTGCGATCTTGCATTCTCTTTTGTATCGATGTACTATTATATTAGTACAATTAGCACAGGAGTTCCTATGGGCTTTTATTTGTCCCTGGTCCTGAAAAACCTGCTGCGGCATAAAAAACGTACCGTCATCACCGCCATTTCCATCGCCGCAGGAATCTGGGCATACGTCTTCATGGATTCCATGGTGCAGGGCATGGTCTACGACCAGACCTTCAATCTCGTAGAGTACGAAACCTCGACGGTCCGCATCTTGCGGGAGGATTTCTGGGAAGATCGGGAATTCTTCCCATTGGAAGATTCAATCGATGGCTATCAGCGAATTATGGATGAACTGGAGAGCCGGGGCATACCCGCCGCGCCCCGAACGCGATTCCGGGGGGAACTGTTGTACTATTTCGATCCCTTCCCGCGGGACGGCAGCACGAGCATAGAAATCCAGGCGGTGGATCCGACGCTTGACCCCCGGGTCTTCCGTATCAGCGAATCGGTGAGCCGAGGCACCTGGCTTTCCGCCGGTGAGCCGCAGATCATCCTCGGCGCCGGGATCGCGAAGCGGATCGGAGCAGAGCCGGGCTTTCCCATGCTGATCAAGACCCGCACCCGGGACGGGGCATTCCAGACCTTCGATGTGACGGTTGTCGGCATCGTGGATACTCCCAATCCCTACGTCGACCTGTTCGCCGCGTTCATCCCCCTTGATCTGGCGGACGAAATGCTGATGATGGACGGGGCGGTCACCGATATCAATTTAAAGTTCCCCGCCCGAAGCGATCCGGAAGAAGTCCGGTCCATGGTTCAGGATTTGATCCCCGCAGGCCTTGTGGCGAAAAATTTCGAGGATATCGAACCGATGACCAGCGAATTCGCCAGCATCGCAAGCACCGAAACCAACGCTTTCACGTTTTTTATTTTTATCATAGCCATGGTCGGCATCTCGAACACCATGTTAAATGCGGTCTACGAGCGCTTCAAGGAAATCGGCATGCTGCGCGCCATGGGAATGGATGAACGGAAACTGCTCTGGACCCTGGTGTTGGAAGCCGCGGGCATCGGGTTGCTGGGGGGAATTTTCGGGATCATCCTGTCCATACCGTCCAACTGGTTGCTGATCGAGCAAGGGATGGATTTTTCAGTATTTATGGAGGACATGGCCTTCGGCTTCCGCTTCGACCCGGTGTTCAGGGGAATGTGGAATCCCGGGACCATGGTTATTTCCGTCCTTCTGGGCGTAGTTGTGTCCGGTTTGGTAGCGATCATCCCCGCCCGGCGGGCGATGAAGCGCAAAATCGTCGATTGCATGCGTTTTGAATAGGAGATACGAATGAAACTGCCCGTCATCGCATTCAGGAATCTGAGCCGAAACCGCCGACGCAGCATCCTCTCCCTCTCGGCCATCGCGGTTACCTCCATCGTCATGGTCTTTATGCTCGGGCTCATCGCCTGGATGAAGGACGATATCAGAAGCAATATCACCACGTACATCGCGGGAGATATCCGTATCAGAAATGAACTATTCGTCGATGAAGAAGAGGGTAATCCCCTGGAATTCCTGGTGGAAGATCTGGACCAAATACGGAATATCGTTGAGGCAAGACCCGAGGTGATCGCCGTCAGTCCCCGGATTCACCTGGGTACGGCAATCTATCGGGACGGCAAAACCATCCCGGCCCTGGGCATGGCGATAGACTTTGCGGACGAAGAGGAATTCCTGGATTTTTCAGATTTTCTCATAGAAGGCACCGTCCCCGCAGAAGGAAGCAGCCAGGCCGTTTTTTCCCGCCCTCTGGCGGACAAGCTGGGCATCGGTATGGGCGACCGAATAACCCTGTTGCTCAACACCCGGAGAAGGAGCAGCAACGCGGTAACCCTCGAGGTAAGCGGCATCGCCGAGTTCGACGGGGTAAGCATTAATCAGGAAACCTTCTTCGCTCCGCTGAATCTCATGCAGCGGATCACCCGGACCGGGGATTCGGTCATGGAGTTGCTTATCCGAACCAATATCAACAATGCCGATATCAATGCGCTTGAACTCCTGGCCGAGGATATCAGGAGGGAACTGCCGGCGGATCCTCCGCTGCAGATCAGCCCTTGGAATGAAGCTTCGGATTTCTGGGCCCTGATGCGCTTCGCCGACATAACCTACGGAATCATGGGTGCGGTGTTCTTCCTCCTGGGCAGCACCGTGATCATCAACACCACCATTATGACCATCTACGAGCGGCACCGGGAAATCGGAACCCTCGGAGCCATGGGCATGGAATCGGGAACCATCGTCCGCCTGTTCTTCACCGAAGCGACCTTTCTCGGTGTTTTCGGAGCCGCCATCGGTACGCTGCTGGGCTATCTACTGGCCATTCCGGTCATGAACACCGGGATACCATTATATGATTCGTTTATGTCGGAATTCGGAGCCGAACTATCGACGCGCCTGTACATTCTGGTAAAGCCCGGAACGCTTATCTACGTGTTCGTCTTCGCATCGCTTATCGCTTCCCTCTCAAGTTACCTTCCGGCCCGGCGGGCCAGCCGGATCAAGCCGGTGGAGGCTTTGCGGCAAGAATAAACCCACGGCAGCATCTTTTCTCGGTATTTTATACTCCTGGGGGCATCGCTCCCGAAGGAG
>CAWZYW010000191.1:0-5427 GCA_963966255.1 uncultured Salinispira sp.
GAGTTCGGCCTTCTCGTATCGCGTGCTGCTGTTTTCATTGATGAATTCATTGACTGCCAGGTGGGCGGGGTTTTCATTAAAGCCGTAGAAAGGCAGGGAGAACCATATGCTGTTGCCCTGTTTGTCGTTCACCTGTCCTTCGACACGATAGGCTCGGCCGGGTTCGTTCCAGCCTTCGATTTCAATGCCAATGCTTGATGTGCCGGTTGATACGGCGATGATACTTCCTTCCGCTTCGACGGTAAAATCTTCTACCGCGGCGAACACTGCCTCTGAGAAATCTATTTCGATTCGACGCTGATCGATTTGCCGATAGCCGGTGATGACCGGTGCGATGACATCTCTCGTGCTTTGGATTCCCTTGAACAATGGCACGCAACCTGCGAACAATGCCACCAACAGCGACCAGAGGCTGATTTGGCGAAATAACGCTGGAATGAGAGATCCAAAACCACTTTGCTTTGATTGAACCATATGTCCTCCTGCCAAAAAACACCGGATCGGAGAGCCTTTCGCTTCGAGAAATAGGCCTTATTCCTGAAAAAGCACCGCCGATAGTTAAAATATGGAAGCAGTCCAGCTATCAGCTTCGAAAATTCAATGCCTGCTCATGGCTATACTGATCTTGTTCATCTCGGGAGTATACGGATTGTACGCCCAGGATCTTGAAGTTTCGGTGGAGGATCTTCGGATCGAACAGACCATCGAGGGGGGGTATTACCTCTATGTACGGAAAAAGCCCGATATCCAGGCGATACTTCTTACAGAGTCCACTGAAGACCCCGATCGTGAGGTTGCGAGCTATTCCCTGAGAAATCCCGAATACCATCCGGAAAATGGTGACGAGCAGCGCATGCTCGACGGTGAAATTCTCGATAGTGACGGACTGTATTCCCTTATAGACTCAACCCCGATTGCGGATGCAGAGTTCGGACAAGCATTCCGGATTTTTATTCCCTACGTGGTTATATACGGATATGAGTGGACCAGAAACGGTGAAATCCAGGTCCTGGATGGAACCTATCTGTCGGTCAGGAGTTTTGAACTTCCCAATGCCGACTATCGCGGTGGGTTTCAGGACAACCCTTTTGTCATCCGGGTTACCCAACGACCTTCGGCTGGGCCTCCTGAAGGCAATTTCATGGCCGAGACCGTAGAAACCTTTTCCCGGATCGCCGAATCTACCGAAGGTAAGATCCTGTATTCCGAAGGCGAAGAGGATATACTCCCGCGGATTGAAGAAATCCTTAATGATGAAGAGGGGAGGGCGCTTGACCTGGTTCTCGCCCTTGACAGCACTGAGTCGATGCAAAACGATATGCCGTGGCTCAGAGATAATCTCACGGATATCATTACGGAAAATACCGCCGGATTCGAACAGGTACGAATCGGTTTTGTGTACTACCGCGATTATCTCGAGGAGTATCTGTACCGTGTGAGTCGATTCGAAACGGGCCTGGATCGAGTGCAATGGGTTCTGGATCGAATACGACCAGCCGGTGGCCGGGATATTCCTGAAGCAGTGAATGAAGCCCTGTATGCGGCGCTTACCGAGTTCGATTGGCTTGCGGATAACCGGAAGATTATACTGATCGGCGACGCGCCTCCTCACCCACGCCCCCGGGGTACGGTCACCCCTGAGATGGTTGAAGAAGCTGCCGACCGTCTCAATGTGTCAGTTCACGTCATTATCCTGCCGCACTGATCAAGCGGTATATTTCTGAAATAAGTTCCAATGATACTTATCAGGCGTCTTCACGGATTTTTTCAAGTAGCTTCCGGCTGAGGACGTCGACCCATTCCGGATAGGTCCCCGGCGCCGCGGCGGAATACGTATCGATTATTCCCTGAAACTGAGCTTCCGCTTCTTCGAAGCGATTCTGCTTGTAGCTGATCAAGGCAATCTGATAATCGGCCGCCAGATGATTGTATTGATCATCGGGATACCGGACCTTGAATTCACGCAGATAGAATAATGCCGCTTCGTAATTCAATTCGTCGGTGTACTCCTGGGCCCGCTGGAAGAATTCCTGCTGACTTATGCCTTGGGGTACTTCCTCGGGAACGCTCTGGCAACCGACGAAAAAAAGCGCCGCAGATAATACGGCCGCAATCATTGATATGTTCATAAATTTCTTCATGGTTTCCTCATTGGCAAAACCGCGCGGATAGTCCGGCGTTACAGCGGGGCTCATCCTTCGCAGATTTTCATGGTTTGCGGATCGTAGCGCTCATCCTGTATGGGCAGATTGCGGCGCAGGTCTCTCAGGAATTCTTCAAGTTCTCCCATTGGGGCATAGTGTTCACAGGCTTCCCTTTCCCGGCGAGCCACGGTGAAGTATTTATAGAACTTTTCCGAGCCTCCCCTTGTCAACCACATGCCCGCATCACATCGCACCCGCAAACGACGGGCGTCGTTGTCATCGCTGACAATCATTTTGCAGTGTTCGCAGTTTGCGCAATATACTTTGCCGGGAATGCTTTGGGACATCTGGCCCTCTTGTTGCTTCGATCTCTGATAATTTCGCAAAAAAGTTTATCATAGCCAAAATATGCGGTCAACTGAGCGCAGGCAGGGCTTCTGCCCCGCAGATTACATACTGTTAAACTCAGGATGCTCGTCGAGAATAGGAATAATCCGGTACTCGTCGGCAATTTCCGGATCCCCGCTGATCGCCTCGGCAGCGCGGATTACCGCCGCTTCGCGTACCCGATGGGTAGTCACTACCAGGGGAACCGGGAGGTTGAGGGCATGCCCCGACTCAGGTTCTTCCGGTGCTTCGTGCTGGAGAATCGAGCTCACGCTGATCCCTTCGGCGGCCAATGCAGTAGTCACCCGTGAGAGTATGCCCGGCTTATCCTGAAGGTTGAACCTGAGATAATAGCGGCGGCGGATTTGTTCTGCCGGGAGCTGACGGGCGCGCGGAGTCAGGTCGGGCCAGATTGCCGCCTGACTGAAAAGCCGGGGATAGCTTCCGTTCGCGATGCTGATCGCATCGGCCACGACCGCAGAGGCCGTTGGGTTCCCCCCGGCCCCCCGACCGTAGTACATGGTATGCCCAACGCTATGACCGTACACGCTGACGGCGTTGAAAGATCCGGATACCCATGCGAGGGGATGGTCCTCGGGAATGAATGCCGGTTCCACCCGCAGGAAAATACCTTCCTCGCTTTTAATGGCAGAGGCGATGAGCTTGATTATATAGCCCATCTCCGCTCCGAAATTCACATCCGTGGCTTCAAGGGTATCGATACCCTGCACGGGGATTTTGTCTATGTCGGCCGATTCACCGAATGCCAACGATCCCATGATGGCGATTTTGTGGGCAGAATCGCTGCCGTTCACATCAAGTGTCGGATCAGCCTCCGCCAAGCCCGATGCCTGTGCTTCAGCCAGAGCTTCTGCATAGCTTTGACCCTGTTCGATCATTTCGGTGAGAATGTAATTGCAGGTTCCATTGACGATGCCGTAAAGCGCGTCAATTTCATTGGCCATAAGACCGTCGGTCAGGGCACGGATTATCGGGATCCCGCCGCCGCAGCTGGCTTCGAAAGCCAGGCTGACTCCCCGTTCACGGGCTACGCGATACAGTTCAGCGCCATGGTGGGCCAACAGGGCCTTGTTGGCAGTAATTACGTGTTTACCGGCATTTAATGCGCGGAGAATAAGCTCCTTCGCGAATCCCGTACCGCCCACCAGTTCGATGACCATGGAGACCTTGGGGTCTGAAAGGGCTTTTTCCAGGTCCTCGCAGTACAGCTCTTCCGGCAGACCTGCAGAGCGCGCATGTTCGAAATTTCGATCGACGATATATTTCAGCTCAAGATCGATGCCGCTTCGGCTGGTGCGCCGTACGCGATTTTCGATAAGAAGGGACGCGGTACTGCTGCCCACGGTACCGCAACCGATTAAGGCAATGCCGGCGGAGCTGCTTTGGCTTTCCATGTGTTCTCCGATATGCGCGCTGCTGCGCGAAATTGTCGCGGATCATCCTATGCAATGCTCCCCGAGCTGTCAAGTTCGCCCTATAGGCGAGTATTGCCTCACTCTGCGCTTGTGGTACAATGAATACCGGATCTTGCTGCCTCTACAGGGGTAGCCAAATGGTGCAATACGATCAGGGGGACCCTATGGTAAAGCGGCTGATGCTGATTTTCTTATTGTTGCTTCCGCTTGCGGGCATTGTCGCGGAAACCGATCTAATCGGGGAGGTGGTATTTCTCAGCGGAGAAGTCCGTGTCGTCAGGGACAATCGCGATCTCGATTTTGTCGATATCGGAGATCAGATTGAAAATTTTGATCAGATTATCACCGGGCGGAACGGCAATATCGAGATTGCGATTTATCCTGAAACCGGAATCCACGCGTCCATTTCAATTGCTCCGGACAGCGCTATATATTTCGATATTTCCAGCCTGCGACCGGAGCAACAGGGTGCCGTCGAATTGATTACAGGCCGGATTGACCTCACGGTCGGACGGCTGAGTGGCAATAATGGTCTCGATGTCCGCACTCATTCGGCGATTTTGGGAGTACGGGGCACGGTGTTCTCGGTAACCAGTACCCTCGGCGGCGATGTGCTGCTTACAGCGCGGGAAGGCCGGGTCGAGTGCCGTACCGAAACGAATCAGATTTTGTATGCGGTTCCGGGTGAGGTGGTGGAAAAAGCCGGTGAAGAGCGCTGGCGAAATCTCAGTGTGAATCCGGAGATGCTTGATCGTTTCAGGGAGGACTGGTTTTCCGAGCGGCTGGCAATCCTGGACGCCAATGCTTCCCGTGCCATCGTCTCCTATGCAAACCGATACCTGGACTTAAAAGAAGACTTCGTTCAGGCCTATGTCCGCCTTATGAACAACCGGGACGTTATACAGAAATGGATGGATGAAGATCGGCTCGGCACCGTAGGCAGCACCGCAGACCGGCTTCGTGAAAAACGACAGATAATCGGTTCGCTGCTGAACGTACGTATGCGGCTTTTTCAGTTCGAACGGGTATATGCGCGCCTCAGTCGCCTCGTGGAGCGCTATCCGGATATCCCTGGGGATACCCAGATTACCGCTGGGCTCAATTACCGCAATTTCCTCCGGCAGTTTGCGCAGGACGCGCCCGTTATCGAGCAGCGTATGCGTGAAATTCGCTATGTGGTGAAATTGTATTCATTGCGAAATGAAGGACTTTCCCCATTCGAACTGTTCGATGGAATACTCTCCGGAAGTGAAGGTTTTTTCGGCAGGGAAAGAGATTTCTTCGGAGATTGATCTGTAGAAAGTGCCCCGAAAACAGCTGATCGAATCAAGATAAGTGCTTCCCCAGTAATCCTCTAGGTACTGATTATCTACCGCAGGAGGATTCCATGCCATTCAAACCCCCGTTCTGCCCCTATCCGGAATGCATGAATCATCAGGGAAGTGAGATTCATCATGTGA
>CAWZYW010000192.1:0-5411 GCA_963966255.1 uncultured Salinispira sp.
GCAGCGTCAGATGTGTATAAGAGACAGGCATCCTCGGTACCGATGAAACCATCCAAAGCCTCAGCAGCAGAAACATCGAGCAGAGAATCGATGCCGAAATCAAGGGATTCCTTTTTTTCGTCAAGGAGACCATGAATTACTTTGAGCGCCAGGGCGGCGGATCGATCAATATCGTGCTCCACAATGCCGGACCCGAGGTGCCAGGTCCGATGGACGCTCTCTCCAGCGGGAGCATAGAGGCTCTGGCGGACTCCCTGTTCGCCTATTACAGCCATGAGCTGATTTCCATCAGGGGTTTTACCAGCCGGGAGGCCCAGGTCGACGACTATGCCGAACATATCGTACTGACCATAGCCCAGGGAAAGCCCAGCGGCAGATGGTACCCCTTCCGCAACCGCGGCCGCTTGTTCCCCTTCTCAAGCTGAGAAGCAAGTCTCCATCCTTTTGCCGGTATCCAGCTGCGCCGGCCAGCATTGCCACCGGCGGGCATTTGAGGGTAATCTCCCTCTATGAAACTCTGGCTGAAATATCTTATCGCTGCGGTCCTGGGCATACTCCTGGGCTTCCTCCTCCCCCTCAACGGCGGGGACACCGAAGTCTTTTTCTCCACGGTCTATACCTATGTACTGCACATCGGTCGTTATCTCATTTTCCCTCTGGTTTTCTTCGGGTTGGCAGTCGGAACCTATGAGCTGTGGCTTGAAAAAAAATTCTTTCCGGTCTACGGACGCATGCTCGGCTATTCTGTGATTTCCGCCGTGGCCGCCAGTGCCATCGCGGCAATTTTCGTAGCGGTGTTTTCTCCGGAACGGGTTCCGATCATCATCGAAGAAGCGGATGTGCGGGCCTTGCCCACCCTTGGCGAGCAATTGCAGCAGATTTTTCCGAAGAACCTGTTCCAGATTTTCAGCAACAACGGAGATTTCCTCCTTCCGGTGTTTGTATTCGCAATCCTCCTCGGCCTGGGTTTTTTGTACAATCGATCGGTTTCCGCACCGGTCATCGACGTTTTTGAGAGCCTTTCCCGGATTATCCATAATATGAACCGGATTATGCTCCAGATCCTGAGCATCGGACTGTTCTTTATGATGGTGTATCGGACCAGTCAGCTGCGGGGTATGGCCGACCTGGAGCTGTTCAGCCAGCTGCTGCTGGTGGTGCTTGGCGCGGTTATTTTCGTGATTTTCCTTTTAATACCCCTTCTGCTCTACCTGGCCGGAGACCGAAAACGCAATCCGTATCTCTGGTTGTTTGCAACTATTCCGGCGGCGCTCTCGGCCCTGCTCTCCGGGGACCTTTACTTCGGAATCAGCTCGGCTGAAGGAACCGTAACGGAAAATATGGGCGTGAAGCGCTGGGCAGGCAGCGCAATGATCCCGCTGGGCTCGATTTTCAGCCGCAGCGGAACTGCCCTGGTAACCACCATCAGCTTTATCCTTATTCTGCGCTCGTATTCTAGCCTCGACATTACTCTGCTGCAGTTCATCTGGATCATGGGCAGCAGCATATTGATAAGCTTTATGCTCGGCACCGTACCGGCGAACGCCATGGTGGTGAGTCTTTCGATTATTTCCATGTGGTATGGCCAGGGTCTGGAAGAGGGCTTTCTGATTCTGCTACCCATCGCCCCGATCCTCACCGCTCTGGCGGTGCTCCTCGATTCGATGGTTATTCTGACCAATATTCAGCTGGTTGCGGATCACGAAAATCTCGCAGATGCGGTAAATCCCCGGGACTTCCTCTAAGGAAGTCCGGCCGGAGTTCACACCCCTTCGGTCCCGAGACGGAGGGGTCTTTGCTATATATCCAGGTTAAATCCGAGAACCAGCCCGGCGAACAGGCTGTCCCAGATTGGCAGGCTGGTACTGTCCCAAATATGCCATACCGGCAGAACCGTCCGGGCCGAAAGGGAGAACCCGAACCAGTCATTCATTTCGAAAGAGAATCCGGGTTCCAGGTACAGATTGATAAAACGCCCCTCCCCGAGGGTGTACGAAGCAATGCGCCCGATATTATCCGATCCGTCGATGGGAATCACCGGAATCCGGAAGTTGAGCGCCAGACCTGCTGAAAGGTCGAATCGCGCCGTATCGGAGATAGGCCGATACATCATCCATGGTACATTGAGCTGCATTCCCAGAACCCTCGCGAGGGGTCCGAGGCCGCTTCCTGTCTGGGCCTGGGTGATAAATGCCTGGCCGTAATCCTCGAGAAACACATATTCATCGATGTACAGATCCATGGAAGGAGAGAACCCCAGGGTCTGGCTGATATGAAACTGATATGCAAAACCGATGAAGTAGAGCCACTGGCTGGCGGAAATACCGTTGGGATACTCTCCGCTGGTCACGTTCGCGCTGGTATTCGCTCCCTGACCCTGCCAGGTCAGGCCGGTTCTGAACTGAAGACGGGTCTGTTCGATACGGCTGAAAAAAGACCCCTCGGTTTCCACCGTTCCGTCCGTCGACTGGGCGGAAATTCCGGCTATAATGAGGATTAAGAACGTGATACATAACTGCGGCACGCGTTTCATACTGGGATTATAGCATCCGGGAGGGAAAAAACCAGCGCTTTCAGCAGGTCCGGGAAAGCAGCTGACGGCTGCGCAGTCGCCAGGCACCGCATTAATTTTTCGAGGATTTCGCGAACCCTTTTCGCTATACTCAGTGCATGAAAGCGAAAAAAGTCCTCATCATAGCCATTTCCGTCGGAGTCGGCCTGGCAGCCCTTGCGGTGATCATTCTCTGGGGAGTGGCGATGCCTCCGAGAAACCTGCCCGAACCCAGCGGACCCTTTGCCATCGGCACCATAAGCTATGACCTCATCGACTTTGATCGCGAGGATCCCTATGCGGTGGTCTCCGGCGAGATCCCGGGACCGAGGCACATCCGGCTCCAGCTCTGGTACCCCGCCGATCCGGAATCCATTACCGGTCGGGCGGAACCCTGGATGGTCGACGGAATCAGTCACATCCATGCGATTATCCAAACCCACGGCTTTCCCAGTTTTATCTGGAACCATACTCCTCTGATGAAGTCTCACAGCTATGCAGACGCCGCGCCAGCCGAATCCGCCGACGGCTGGCCACTGATTATCATTTCTCACGGATGGAAGGGCTATCGCGGACTCCATGCCGATGTGGCCGAGGAGCTGGCAAGCCACGGCTATGTGGTCGCCGCAGCGGAGCACAGCTATGGCGCGGCGGCGGTGGTCCTCGATGACGGCCGGGTCCTCCGATCCTCTCCCGCGGTGCTTCCGGAGCGGGACGGATCACCCGAATTCGCCGGTAAAGCTACCCGGCTGGTGCAGACATTCGCCGATGATGACCGCTTTATCCTCCAGCACCTTGGCCGGATTGCCGACGGCAGCTACGAACAGGGACCCTCCCGGCTGGATTCCTTAAACGGCATAATCGATATCGATCGGGTCGGCCTGGCTGGGCATTCCACCGGAGGGGGGGCCATGGTGCGTCTGGTAATGGACCTGACCCGGGCTGATCGGGACAGATCGGCAGGGGAAACGGAACGGCCGGCGATCACCGCCGTGCTGGGACTCGATCCCTGGGTGGAGCCCATCGGAACCGAAGAGCTTACGTCGGGGGATTTCGCCGTGCCCGTTCTGATTCTGCGCAGCGAAACCTGGAACTGGGGGGATATCAACGAAGAGTATCTCCTGTCTTTCGTGGAGGACCTTGAGTCTCCGGTCGAAATGTTCCGGATATCCGGCAGCACCCATCGGCAGTTTTCCGCTTTGTATATGTACGCTCCGCTTTCCCGATGGCTTGGAATGCTCGGTGAAACCGATGTCCGGGAATTCATGGAGTACCAGCGGACCCATGTATTGAGATATTTCGATGGGCAGCTGAAGGGAGAAGCGTACCATATCCCGGAATTCGACGATCTCATTCCGATCTCCGTCTCTCCATAGGCTGTGCCCGGATCATATCCGGCCGCTGCTGCCTGCGATGCTAAATCAAGCCGATCCGTCGTCCTTCCCGCTCAGCGGTTTCCAGGAAAAATTCGATATCAGAATCTTCGTGGGTCGCCATGAAGCTGGTGCGCAGCAATGCCGATCCCGGCGGCACCGCCGGAGTGATCACCGGGTTTACATATACTCCCGCATCGTAAAAGGCTTTGAACATGAGCCAGGTCCTTTCGTTGTCGCCGATGTTGATGGGAACGATGGGGGTCTGGGTATGCCCGATGTCAAAGCCCATTCTGCGCATTTCCCGACCCACGGTTTCGCCGATTTCCTGGAGGCGATGTATGCGCTGAGGTTCCGCCTCAATGATCCGCAGGGCCTCCATGACCGCCGCCGCATTGGCCGGAGGGACCGAGGCTGAGAAAATGAGAGAACGGGATCGGTGCTTTATGTAGTCGATCATCCTCTCGCTGCCGGCGATAAAGCCGCCGATGGAACCCAGTGACTTGGAAAAGGTGCACATAATGATATCCGCAAGATCGGGATCGCCGAAATACTCGGTGGCACCCCGCCCGGTATCTCCGATGACTCCGATGGAGTGGGCCTCATCGAGATAGATAAATGCGCCGTATTCGTCCGCCAGCTCCCGCATGCGGGGCAAATCGACGATGTCTCCTTCCATGGAAAAAACCGCGTCGGTGACGATAATTTTCGCCTCATCCCGGGGTATTTTCATGAGGATCCGTTCCAGATCGTCCATGTTGTTGTGTTTGTAGCGGTGCAGATGGATGCCGGGATGCATACCCCGTGCCATAAAAATGCCGTCCATGATGGAAGCATGGTTGCGCTTGTCGGAAATGATGTGATCTCCGGGCTGGACGATGGCGGACACCGATCCGACGTTGCTCTGATAACCGGTGGTATAGCAGAGGGCTGCGGGCTTTCCGATAAAATCCGCCAGCCGATGCTCCAACTCTTCGTGGATATCCAGAGTACCGTTCATAAAGCGGCTGCCTGAACAACTCGTACCGTAGTCGCTTATCGCATCCCTTGCGACCTGGCGAAGCCGTTCATCCAGCGCCAGGCCGAGATAGTTGTTCGAACCCGCCATCATAAGTTCTCGGCCCGCTATGATTACCTTGCTGCCTACGTTACGCTCTATGGGCTTGAAAAACGGATAGAGTCCGCTGCTCCGCAGCTCTTCGGCATCGAGCCATTGCTCGCTGCGTTCAATTATCGGGTTTGTTCGCGTTATCGTATCAGCCATTATTTTTCCCTTGTTTCTGAATTGATTTGATGTCCGAGTCGAACAGAACTCTGATAAGTCCCGGGAACAGCCGGGCCACCAGCACCTGGAATTTCGCCCTGAGATCCGGAAGGATGAGGAATTTGTCTCTCTTGAGACCCCGCAGCAGTATTTCTGCAACCCTTTCCGGGCTCCACAGGCCTGCACGACCTGAAATTTTGTCTGTTTCCGCGGGCTTGGCGAG
>CAWZYW010000193.1:0-5369 GCA_963966255.1 uncultured Salinispira sp.
GGGCACTGATATCACCCTTTTCCCGCTTTTCACCCCACGCCTGCATCGAGCTTTTTTCCCGGCTGGGCCTTGAAACCAAGGTGGAAGCCGAATCCCGGGTATTCCCCTGTGATGATTCCGCCGCTTCGGTTCTGGCCGCCCTGCTCTCGTACTGCGAGGGCCCGGAGGTGGAATTCCGCTATAGTGAAACTATTGCGGGTATCGAGTCGGCAGAGCCCGATGGCCGGCCGCGTACCTATCATCTGGAAAGCCGTCGGGGACATCGATTCGAAGCCCGGACGCTCATCATGGCCACCGGAGGATTCGCCCGGCCGGATACCGGTTCTGACGGTTCGGGTTTCGAACTGCTGACATCCCTTGGGCACCGGATTAATCGGCCCGACGCCATGCTGGTTCCCCTCGCCGTGCGCGAAAAGGCGGTTGCCTCGCTCATGGGTGTGTCCCTCCAGGATGCGGGGATCCGCGTACTGCTATCTCCGCCCTCGTCGGATCGGGGTTCGGCAAAGTCCGGCGGACTCAGTCCCGCTGATGAACGGGTGCTGGAGAAGCGCCGGGGGAAATTGCTGTTCACCCACTTCGGATTGTCCGGCCCGGCGATTCTCAACTTGAGCGGACGAATCGGCGAACTTGAGCAGGAATATGCGGCGGAACGATCCCGCGGGTACCGGCTGATCATCGAGATAAACCCCAGCCCCGATCTCGGAGAAGAGGAGACAGACCGCCTGATCCGGGACCGCTGTGCAGCCAATCCGAAAAAGCGCCTACGCAATGCCCTGGAAGATCTGTTTCCCTCCCGATATTCTCCGGTCCGCGACGATGCCGTCGCAGCTATCCTCGAGGGTCGGGCCGGCGAACTTACCCGCGAGGACCGAAGGATCCTGGTGCGGGCGGCGAAGGGAATCCGCCTGACCTTCGCCCGTCGGATGAGTCCCGAGGACGCCATCGTTGCCCGGGGAGGGGTGCCCATCGATCAGGTCGATTTCCGGCGGATGGAGAGCAAAACCAATCCCGGGCTGTATATCATCGGGGATATGCTGGATATCAACCGTCCCAGCGGCGGGTATTCCCTGCAGCTATGCTGGGCAAGCGGGTGGGTCGCCGGTGAGGCCGCCGTGCAATTTCTCCGGGGATAAACCATACTGTTCCCAGGAGGAATTATGAAACGCATACTCATTCGGCGCCCGACAGCCTTCTCTCTGCTGGTCCTTGGCGTTTTTTCCCCTGGTGGATGAGAAGCGCATAGAAATCGTCCTGCCCCCGAACGATGATTCCGGTGAAATGGATGAGATGACCGCCATATTTTTCGGCGGATCGAAATACCGGATGCTGATCCAGAAGAATGCCGACCGGCAGGAAATCCTTCAGGTTCTGGTGGGCGGTGAGCCGGATCTGGCTACTGTCATCGAGATGGAGGATGTATTTCTGGTAGAGATCCCCCTGACTCTCTGGCTGGGCAGTTCTGAGTACCTGCCGGTGGAAATTTTCTTTCGTTGAGCGTGCAGGGGAACGGTAGTATACTTTAAGCCGATGAAAACAATCAGGATTTTTTACTTCAAGGACATCAGCGATGAACAGCAGCGCAAACTGCTTGAAGATCGTCTGGAGGAAATCAAAGCCGAAGGCGAGGTGAATCTGCTGACCGTCATCGAACCGGGCGGAAAAACGAATCATGTAAAAAATCATCAGCAGCGACAGTTCTCCAAGGAAGCCGGACCCTATGTGCACAAATCCGCGGTGGTCGGTGCCGCGGGCATGATCAAAGTCGCCCTGGCCGGGGTAAAAATGGTCACTGGCCGGGATGTCAAAGCATTCGATAACGAGCATGATGCTTTAGCCTGGCTGGAGAAAGATTGACTTCTGATTAGTCCGCTGATCGATCATCCTCACCGGAGCCGGGAAGGGCGTTCCCGGCTCCCAGACCGGCCACCCGTTCCTTGAGGTACGAACTGAAAGAAATTTTGGGAACGCCCATGGCGGGTTTGGCCTCGATGGTCATCTCCTCGCCGGTGGCGGGGTGTTTTACTGTTCGGGGTTTCTGAGCGTCCCTTATCTTCACGAAAAAGCGTCCTACTCTTCCCATAGGCACCGATTCCCCCAGAAGCATTCCGGTTTCAACCAGGGTCAGGAAATCATCGATTATCAGCCGGGATTCGTTTCCGGTGAGGCCGTGCTTTTTTGCCAGGTAGCGGGTCATCGATTTCATGGTGAACTGGTCGGGGATGTTCTCCCGATCCTGGATCAGACTTCGATTGAATTTCATGAACCCGGTGGTGATGAAAATGCTGCCTTCCCGGATCATCCGATCCTGTTCGTCGGTAGGGGTGCCCTCGGGACACGCCGCCAGGTACTGGATGGGACTGGTTGATGCCACCCGGGCGTTGAAGAAGCTTACAGAGCTGCCGAGCTGGACTGCCCCGTCAATACCGATGGGCCGATCCACAACCATGTCGGGAACGTCTGTCCGCAGCTTGATGGATGAGTATTCCATCCACTTGCCGCCGGTATCATCGTTATCGGGTCCAACGGAAAGCAGGGAACCCGACCAGCTCAGCGCCAGAAAGCCCCTGCCATCCCCTGATTCCAGTGCCCGTATCAGTTCGAGGCCGTTTTGCTCTGCGTAGCTTACGAAGAGTTCGGCCTTGCGGGACCAGACTGATGCGAGAGCATCCAGGAATGCCGGATCGGAATCCCGACCCTGCTCTGCCGCAAGACCGCGAAGGTGCCGCTGTATATCCTTGGGTAATGAATCGAATGCCATATGCACGCCCCCATCAAAATCCTATGTCAAATCATTCTAAAAATCAAGAATTTTTCAAAATATTACGGAAAAAATGGTTTTTCATGGAAAGTTGCATTATTATCGCCAGTGCAGCTGCATATTCCAAAGGTGAAAGAGGTAATACCATGGGTGAGAAATTTGACTCGGTGGCCCCTGAGGCACAGAATCATATCAGAAGGCTGGTGAAAACTGCCGGTCTCGAAGATCGGGAAGATTCCCTCGAGATGCTCTCCGGGGCATGGCTGGAAAAACAGGATAGTTTTTTCTCCCAGACCAAGCAGAAGAACATGGAGGAAGTTGAGTCCCTTTCCGCCGATGATCCCCGGGGTGCGCTGGTAATGACCTATTCGGGTTCGCTGATCAGCATCGGCCCGGTGATCGGGGACCTGGCTGACGAGGACGGCGAGGCCGTCCGCTCGGTGGATTATGTGAGCATCGGCCTGCGAAACGATGTGCCCGAGTCAGCCGGCTCGGAAGACTCCCTGTTGTCAGGAGATGTCCAGCGGGGGCATGTCGTTGAATTCGAGCGCGGACCCATTGCCAAGAGCTCTCCGGTATATGCCATCGCGGTGTTCCAGGAAGAACTCGACGCCGAAGAGGAACAGGATCAGCTGGAAGAAGTGACCTTGCTGCTGACCCAGGATTTTATCGATATTAATAAAACCATCGTGAAGGAGTAATCAGGGTATGGAATCGAGCCTCCGGGATCTGCTGGAACAGTTGCACGCCATTGCGGTGCGGAAGGGTCTGCCGGACTTTCAAGAGTTGGCGGGTACCATCCGCAGAGCGGTGGACTGCCTGAACCGGGAGAGCCCTGACTACCGGCCCGTCGACCGGCGGGGACTGCCCGGAGGCCTGGTCTTTCTGCGGAAGGTGGAGTATTACGTCATCGTCCCGGATCTCCACGCCCGGATGGATTTTTTCCTGAAGGTGCTCGGTCATCGACCCCGGGGAGAGACCACGGTTATCGAGGATATGGCCGCAGGCCGGGCCCAGGTGATCTGCGTCGGAGACGCCTTCCACTCGGAGCGGAGGGGAATCGGCCGCTGGCAGAAGGCCTTCCAGGAATTCCTGGGCGGCTACAAGCAGCACCGGAACATGGATGCCGAAATGCGGGAGAATCTGGGGCTTCTTGAAATGATCTCGCTGGTGAAAGCCGCCAATCCGTGGCAGTTTCATTTTCTCAAGGGTAATCATGAAAACATCGCCAACGAACGGGGAGAGGGCAATTACCCGTTTATGAAATTCGTCCGGGAGGGCGACATGGTCAAGCGATGGATGCATCAGTTCGCCGGCGATGATCTCACCCGGACGGTGTATGCATGGGAAAAGGCCCTGCCGCTGATGGCCGCGGGAGCTGATTTTCTGGTTACCCACGCCGAACCGGGGCGAACCCTCAGCATGGAGGATGTGATAAACGCCTACGAGAATCCCGACGTGATCTATCTGCTGACCTGGGTGGGCAATGACGAGGCAGCCCCGGGGTCGGTTCGCCGGACCATTTCGAACATCATCGGTCCCGGTTCGGGGCGTCGCATTTTCGGAGGCCATCGGCCGGTCTCCGGGTATTACGATCTCCGGCAGGACGGAGCGTACGTTCAGATCAATACTCCGGATAATCACGTGGTGGCGGTTTTTTCTTCCATGGGAGATTTCGATCCGGATAGTTCCATCATCGAGCTTTAACGGAGAGCTTCATGGCTAAAATACCCGACAAGATTGATAAATATCCGATTGAAGCCCTGGTGGCCACCGGTGGAATGGGAGCGGTGTACCGGGGGGTGCATCCGACCCTCGAGCGTTCGGTAATCATTAAAAAGCTCACTCTCCGGGGGGACAAGTCCCTTGCGGAACGCTTCCGTCGGGAGGCACGTATCCTGATGGATTTCCGCCATGATCATATCGTCGATGTTTTCGATCACTTCACCCAGGGTCGCAGCAACTATATCGTCATGGAGTACGTGGACGGGCTGTCGGTGAAGGAACTGCTGGAGCAGGAGCGCTACCTGGACGGCGCGGTGGCCGCCCGCATCCTGCTCTACACCGCCCGGGCCCTGGCGTATGCCCACCGGAAGGGAGTTATCCACCGGGATATCAAACCAGCGAACATTCTGCTCTCCCGTGATGGGGATGTGAAACTGGCGGATTTCGGTATCGCCAGCAATCCTGATGCCGGTGACGATACCCTCACCGCCGATGGCGCGACTCTGGGAACCCCGGCATACATGGCCCCGGAACAGTTCGAAAACTCCCGCACCGTGGATGCCCGGGCTGACGTCTATTCCCTGGGCGTCATGCTATACGAGATGCTCACCGGCCAGAAACCTTTTCCCGGCGGCTTTTCCCCGGAAGTGATACAGGCGATCCAGAAGGGCCGATACCGCAAGCCCCGGCGGCTCAACCCGTCGGTGCCCCGGGATCTTCAGCGCCTGGTGGTGATGATGATGCGTCCCCGCCGCGCCCGGCGTCCCGCTGACCTGAGCGGAATCATCACCCGCCTGGAACGCTATCTCGAGCGCTTCCATGAGCAGGACATCGCCCTTCGCCTCGCCGCCCTCGTCCGGGGCGAGGAACCGACTCTGCTTCGCCG
>CAWZYW010000194.1:0-5366 GCA_963966255.1 uncultured Salinispira sp.
AGATGGACCGGCGCGGCGAAGCCATCGAAATCCTGGAGCAAGCTTCGGAAGACAGCTGGGACCCGAATTACGCCCGGGAGGAACTGGCTCGGATGTATCTGGAGATCGGCGAGTTCGGACCCGCGGAGCGCCTGGCCCGCCAGGTCATCGAGGATGAGGACTGGCGATACGGCGCCCGGGCCACCCTGGGGCAGGTCCAGCTGCGCCGGGGCGAATACGATCTGGCGGCGGAAAACCTCCGGCGGGTGCTGGAAGAGAAGAGCTGGAACGCATGGCTATGGAGCCAGCTGGGCTACGCCGAACTGGGGCGGGAAGATGCCGAAGCCGCCCGTGAAGCGTTTCGCACTGCGGTAGACCAATGGCAGGACGGCATCGCCGGCGTTCTGGGACTGGCCGAAGTGGAAGAGCAGCGGGGCAACCTGCCGGCGGCCATCCGGGTTCTGGAAGAAGCGGTAAATAAAAGCGGAGGCAACGCAAGCCTGCGCCTGCGGCTGGTGATCGTCCTGTACCAGGCAGGAGACCGGGATAGCGCATGGGATATTCTCCAGGATCTGGAATCGGAACCAATCGAGCTGAACCAGGAAGAACTGCGCTACTATCGGGCCTACTTCGACAGGAATCCCGAAAGCCTGGAGCTGCTGCGGAGCCTCAATGAGGATCTGACCCGTCTGGACGGGGAGTAATCGTTATTCCACAACCGGCGGCTGCCAGCCGGTCAGCAGCTCCAGTGCGGCGTCGTAGTCATGGGTCTGCATCAGCGAGTCCCGCAGATTGTCGGCCCCTTCGAAGTGCATGATGTAAATCTTGAAGAATTTCTTCATTACTTCGAAGTTCCTCCGACCCTCATAGGCTTTCCGATACGCCTGCAGATGCTGCGAGGCCCAGCGCACCTGATCCCGGGCGGGCAGGTCGTGGAATTCTCCGCCGGCAAAAATAAATGGGTTGGAAAAAATTCCCCGCCCCACCATGACGCCGTCGACGCCGTATCGTCGGGGATATTCTGTCAGCTGGTCAGGATGTACCACATCGCCGTTGCCGAAAATGAGGGTATCCGGGGAAATGCGGTCCCTCAAGGCCACTACCCTGGCGATTTCATCCCAATCGGCTTCGCCCTCGGACTGCTGGGCTGCGGTGCGCCCGTGGACCGTCAGCAGCGGCAGCTCCTGTTGCAGCAGGAAGCCGCACCAGTCCTCGGTCTGCACCGCGCTGAAACCGATGCGGGTTTTTACGCTCACCGGCAACGCCCCGCCGGACTGCAGCCGTCCCGGGGGACCTTCGTGCTGGTCGCCGAAACGGGCGTAGGCCTGTTCGGCGCCCTCCCTGGCGGCGGCGATGAGCTCAGCGGCCAGCGGCGGATTGAGGTAAAGCGCCGAGCAGGGCCCCTTGCTGGTGATTTTCTTCTGGGGGCAACCCATGTTGATATCGATTCCGTCGAAACCCCGGCGGTGGAGCTCGATGGCGGCGTCATAGTAATACTGCGGGTCGGTTCCCCAGATCTGGGCGACCATTGGCCGGTGGTTTTCCTTGTATTCCAGGCGGCGCAGGGCTTCGCGCTGCCGGCTTTTCATGGCCCGGGTGGCCACGAACTCGCTGACGAAGACCTGGGGCCGGCCGGCCCGGTCAACCACGTCGCGGAAAACCACATCGGTGACATCCTCCATGGGCGCCAGCACGCTGATCGGCCGTGGAAGCCGGTGCCAGAAAGAGGCCATGCTCATGCTGAAGGCTTCCGGGCGATGATCAACAGCCGCTTCTGGGCAAGGAGGCCGTGGGAGAGGGCCAGTGAGCGCAGCGCTTCGAAGCGTCGTTCCAGATCAGAGCGCAGGTCACCGCCGACCTTGCCGGTATCCACCAGCTCATCAATGGTTTTCAGATAGCGGGAAAAGTATTCGAGGGTATCTTCGAGAGCCCGGTCTTCCCGACCGGGCATCACCGCTTCACGCTGGGTTTCGAGGACCCGGCAAGCTTCGATCTCATAGTCCTTATCATCCAGCCATCGGGTGACAAAATCCTCAAGGGCCGGGACGGCGAAGGTGTAGCTGTGGGAGATGCCGTGAAGCCAGTCGATTTCCGCCTTGATATTGTGAATCCCGATCCGTCCCTGCCGGGCCGGGGGATTGTCATCGTCGGTCACATACTCCGATAGAATAATCCGGCCACCGGGGGTCAGCAGCCGATCCGCCGACTCCAGGTGGGCCAGCAGGGCCTTTCGGCTCCGCTCATCGGGCTCATGGGAGAAGCTGCCCGGCGAGAGATGGTGCAGCATGTCCTGGAAACTGATGGTATCGAAATCACCCCGGGGAAGATCGGGAGACAGGCTCGATCCCCTAAAAAAGTAATACGGTATGTCCGGCCCGGCTTTCACGAAGTAACGTCTGGCTTCCGACAGGGCGTCTTCGTCGGGAACAAGACCCCAGACCTCCCGGGCGGATGCCGCCGAGAGCAGATCGTCAAGAAAGCCCCCATCCCCGCAGCCCAGGTCCAGCAGCACCCCCAGATCGCTCCCGCCGATGGCACGGTTCAGCAGCTCCTCCACAGGGCTTCCGGCGGCGGATTTCACGAGGCAACCCCCTGGACGATTTTTTCATCAGATGCCCGCAGGTCCAGGTATTCCTCCGGTGCCGCGTCCAGGCCCCGCTGCAGGAACTCGTCCACCCCCATGCCGGCGGGTTTCGGACCGGACAGGGCCTGCTTCCAGCGCCGGGAACCCGGCAGGGAGGCGAATAGCTCAAGAACCGGCCAGATCAGGCTCCGGAAATTGAGACCGCCCTGTTCCGGATCACTCCAGCGAAGGATGTATTCGAAGTAGTTCTCTATCAATTCCCGCCGGGTAGGATTCATCAGATCGCCTGCTCCGCTGGGGTGCCCGTCCCATCGGGCCCCGCGGTAGTAGCGGGAATCCATCTGGGCGAACATCCACGGTCTTTCGTAGGCCAGCCGTCCGAGCATCACCCCGTCGATGCGCTTCAAATGCTCATCGATCTGCTCATAGGTCTTGATTCCCCCGTTGATCTCCACATGCAGATGAGGGTACTCGTCTTTCAGGCGGTATACATCTTCGTAGCGCAGCGGGGGGACCCTTCGGTTTTCCTTGGGGCTCAGGCCCTCCAGGATTGCGATGCGGGCATGGACCGAGTAGCGCATGGCCGGCCCGTCTGCGATCGCTTCGATGAAATCCACCATGTCCCGGTAATCGCTGAGATCAAGGCCCCGGATCGGGCTGGCGATGCCGATACGGTGCTTCACCGTCACAGGTTTGGTTCCGGCATCGTGCATGGCCTCAAGGAGCCGGGCCACACGGGCCGGATCGGCCATGAGGCAGGCGCCGAAGTTCTTGTTCTGAACCCGGTCGCTGGGGCAACCCACGTTCAGGTTGTACTCGTCATAGCCCCATTCCTCTGCGATGCGGATGGCCTCGGCCATCTCCTCCGGCTCCTCTCCGCCGAGCTGCAGGGCCAGAGGCCTCTCTATGGGATCGAAATCCAGCAGGTGCTTCCGGTCACCATGAATTATGGCGCCGGGGGTGAGCATTTCAGTGTACAACAGGGTCTGGCGAGTCATCTGCCGCAGGAACCAGCGGAAATGCCGGTGGGTCTTGTCGATCATGGGCGCCACCGAGATCGGGGCGTGAACCAGCTTGCGCATGTTAGTCAGGCTCCCTGCATTCCGGCGCCGGCCCCGGCGGGGGCTACGGCGTCGCCGACAATCGCCCGTTCGATCTTACCGCTTCCGATGCACTCGTCATCGAGATAGAACACCGCGAACTGGCCCGGGGCAAGGCCCTTATCGCCTTCCTCCATGGTAACCACCAGCCTGGGACCGCCCTCGGATCGGGTGGAACGGGGTACTCCGGCCCGATCCAGGTCAGCTTCATCGGCGGGACGCACGGCGCAGCGGGTCATCTTCGGTCCGTGGCGCAACTTCAGGGAAAACTCCCGGGGGCTCGAACGATCGTCTATCCTCTCGCCCAGGACGGTGCCGGCGCCCAGCCAGGTAGGGGCATTGTCGCCGATCCAGGTCAGCTCGGTACAGATGAACTCGTGGTGGAAGGCTTCGGTCAGGTCGTCGGCGTGGGAGACGAATACCGTATTGGTGTCCGGGTCCTTATCCACCACGTACCAGGGTCCGTTGCCCAGGCCCAGACCGCTGCGCTGGCCGATGGTATGAAACCAGAAGCCCTTATGGCCCCCCAGCACTTCTCCGGTTTCCCGGCGGACGATGTCGCCGTCCTTTTCACCAAGATAATGGCGCACGAAGTCGGGGTATTTGATCTTGCCGAGGAAGCAGATTCCCTGGCTGTCCTTACGGTCCTTGTTGGGCAGGTCCAGCACGGCGGCCAGTTCTCTCACCTGACGCTTTTCCATACCTCCCAGGGGAAACCAGAGTTTGGCCACCTGCTTCTGGCTCAGGTGGGAAAGAAAATAACTCTGGTCCTTTACCGGGTCTGGAGCCTGGTAGAGATGGGTCCGTCCATGGGAATCGGTTTCAACCCGGGCGTAGTGACCGGTGACCACCCTGTCGTATTCCTCGGTGACCGCATCGAAAAAGGCCCCGAATTTAATCCGCTGGTTGCAGAAGATGTCAGGGCTGGGGGTCCGGCCCTGGCGCAGCTCGGCCAGGGCGTAGGAGACCACCTTGTCGTAGTACTCCAGCTGGAGGGGCAGGACCCGCAATTCGACCCCGGCCTGTTGGCAGACCGCCCGGGCATAGGCAAGGTCATCTTCCCAGGGGCATTCGCCCAGGAAGCTCACATCGTCTTCGAGCCAGATTTTGAGATAGTATGCCGTTATCCGGTGGTCGCCGTCGTTTTTTACCTGATGCAGGGCCACCGAACTGTCCACTCCGCCGGACAGCAGGACCGCGATATTCATAGGGAAGTATTTATGACAGAAAGACTTAGATTGATCAAGGCCTGGCGTCGGGATCCCGTCGCAGATTGCCCACGATGACGTAATCGTTGAACGCCGCCCCCGCATGGCAGGTGATACAGCCCATAAGGCTTCCTTCGGCCAGGATTTCGCCATCGGGGCTGTAGCGGGCCCAGAACCAGTCGCCGTTTTCCGGATCGAAACCGGGCACCTTGGCCATGATGGTCAACGCCATGAGGTTTTCATCGATATCGTAGTTTTCCTTGACGATAATCGACCCTTCGGGGGCTTTCCGGTCATCTGAGGGCAGACCGGTGATCAGGGCGTTATTCACGAAAATCCGGTGGAAGGCGCCGTGAGGGCTTTGGCCAAGGCGCAATCCTTCGTGCTCCGGCCAATACTCGTAGCGGGTGTAATCGGTTTCAACGGTCATGCGTTGCCAGAGGACCTGGGCATTGATCTCCCCGGCCCGCAGGGCCGGAAGCTCGGGTTCCTGGT
>CAWZYW010000195.1:0-5363 GCA_963966255.1 uncultured Salinispira sp.
CTACAATCCAGAAATCCCCCTCTCGCTGGTCCGACTCCCGGTGGCCGCAGGCTTCGACCGATTCGACCAGCTGGTTCTGGACAATCCCCGGCACGAAAAGCCCCGGGACCGGGCACTCAAAGAGTTTTTCAATAATGTCCTGTTTATGATCACCTTTTCCGCCGTGCAACGGGACAAAATCGATGTAAACGGAGAGATTATTGTCGAACCCTTGATCAAACGGCTCATCGGCATGCCCGGCGAGCAACTGATGATGGTGGACGACCAGATCTATACCAGGGCATCCACCGGCGATTCCTGGACCCCGCTGACCGCCGACAATGAACATGCCTACAGCTATATTACTAATATCCCGGTGAATGAGGGCCGGATACAGGGAGCCCGGATCGAAGAATCCGATCGCCGGGAGATCCTCCGTTGGGATCGGGAGAAAAATAGAATTTCCGATGGCTACTTCGATGAAATGTCGATGCTTATCGATAACATAGCTTCCGACGCGGAACTCCTCCGACAGGAACTGGTTCCCGGGCTGGCCGTCCCGATGCTTGATTTCACCTTCCTCGCGCCCGATCGTTCGGCGCTGCGGGTTCCCACGGTCACCGAAGAGCTGCTCGAAGCATACGCCTACGCGGCGGCGGTTGATGCGGACTTCACGGAGCTCCTGAGGGAATTCGCGTTCCCGTCTGAAACCGACTCCGGATCGCCGTACGCGGAATCTTCGCAGCAAGCCAATCTGCTTTTCAAATTCAAGTTTGCAGAGGCTCTCAAAGGCGTTCTTGAATCCGCCCTTGAAGGTCAGGACCGCCACAGCGAATTGCTGCGGGAACTGAATAATTACGCGCAATTCTACATCGGGATCAACTGGGATCGACGCAATTTCGCCCCCTTCCCGGAGGACGGGGTGTTACCGGAACGGGAATACTTTTTCATGGGTGACAACCGGTATAATTCCCTGGATTCCCGTCACTGGGATGAAGACCGACAGGTTCTGCAGGACCTGGATCCCAGCGATCCCTACAGCCTCAGATACATTTCATACATCGATCCCTTCTCTATCTCAGCCAGGGACATCAGGGGCAAGGCGATCTTCGGCGTATTCTAAGCTCCATTTTTCGGTTTCTGAGCCGCGGTTTTAACGCATTTCGATGAATAATATTCCGTCTGTTCAGTACCGGATGCAGGAGCGAAACATGAAACGATTTTTTGGCGCTGTAATTATCCTGTTCTTGCTGCTCGGCTTGAGCGGCTGTGAGGAGTGGTCCCGATCGATGAAGGACTTCAGTTCATCCATATCGGGCCTTGAGAGAACCGTATCGGTCTACAGCGACAGCGGAGAACTGCTGAGAACCTACGAAGGCCGGATCGACATCGAGTCAACCGAATATGGAAACAAAGTGAAATTCGATATCGACGGCAAGCGGACCATAATATACAACGCCGTGGTTATAGTAGAAGAAAAGTAATTCCCGAACGCCATTTGCCGCTGCGCCTCCGCATTCATATATTGGTAACCGGAGGAATACATGAAATATCGATCACTTGGAAAATCCGGAGCCTATGTCAGCGAACTGTCATTCGGCTCCTGGGTGACATTCAGCAAGCAGGCTGACGTGGACCTGGCGGCGGACATGATAAAAACCGCCTACGATGCCGGAATAAATTTTTTCGACAACGCCGAAGTATACGAGCGAGGCAAATCCGAACTGGTCATGGGCAAGGCATTCAAGAAGCTCGGCCTGCGACGGGACAGCTACCTGGTCTCCAGCAAGGTATACGGCGGAGTTGTCGACGAGCCGAATCCCAACCAAAGGGGCCTGAGCCGCATCCACATCTACGACGGATGCCATCAGGCCATGGAACGCTTGCAGGTGGATCACCTGGACCTGTATTTCTGCCACCGTCCCGATCCGAGAATACCCATGGAAGAAGTTGTCAGGGCCATGACCGAGCTGATACAGCAGGGGAAGGTCCGCTACTGGGGCACCAGCGAATGGTCAGCCCAGCAGCTTATGGAAGCATATTCCGTAGCCCGACAGTTCAATCTCATACCGCCAACCATGGAGCAGCCTCAGTACAACATGTTCGAACGCTATCGCTTCGAAGTGGAGTACGCCCGGCTTTATGACGTAATCGGACTGGGCACCACCATCTGGTCACCTCTTGCTTCCGGGGTTCTCACCGGAAAATACGATGAGGGTATCCCGAAGGATTCCCGACTTAATCTGCCGGGATACGAATGGCTCAAAAAAGCATTCGAGAGCGAAGAGGGAAAGGCGAAGATCGCCAAGGTCCGGGAGCTGAAGGAAGTCGCAGACGACCTGGGAACGACACGGGCGGATCTGGCTCTGGCATGGTGCCTCAAGAACCCCAATGTCAGCACCGTCATTACCGGCGCCAGCCGCGTTTCCCAACTGGAGGAAAACCTCAAAGCTCTGGAAATCGTCGAAAAGCTCAGCGACGATGTCATGGATCGTATCGAGTCGGTTCTAAAGACCCGGCCCGCACCCATGGAATTCCAGATCGCGAAGGATTAAAGCGCACGTGACCAAAATAAAACCGCCCTGCGAATGCACGCAGGGCGGTTTTGCATTTCGCAAGAATAACTGATAACTACTTCTTTTTTCCCATCGTATTAATCCCGAAGGGCAGATAGAGAGGACAGGTAGAAATCGATGCAGTAATCACCGGGATCGCTCCAATGAGGGCGAGCCACCAGAAGGCACCGCTGGTGATCTGCAGAACCACTCCCGCGATAATAAGCGCCAGCCCTACGAGCATCCTGATTGTCCGATCGACGGTTCCCATGTTTTTCATAACATTCTCCTTATATAAAGTTTTTACTATAATACTGACAGTATCCTGCGCCGGCTATATAATTCCGGCAGCCGATACATTACCCGGTTTACGGAGGAAACATGAAGAACAAACGGAAATTCGCTTTATACGCATTCAACGGGGACCCGATGTGCTTTGTCCACATGCTGCTCAACGGTATCGATCTGGCAGAGAAGGGCAACGAAGTGAAGATCGTCATGGAAGGAAACTCGACAGCCCTGGTGCCGGAATTGATGAAAGACGGCGACACCCCCAGCCACGCTTTGTACAAGAAGGCAAAACAACAGGGACTGATCGCAGAGGCATGCCGGGCATGTTCGCACAAGATGGGAGTCCTCCAGGAAGTCGAGAAACAGCAAATAGCGCTTCGAAGTGAGATGAGCGGCCATCCGTCTTTCTCGTTGGACCTGGAAGATGGGTGGGAAGTTCTTACTTTTTAAGACATTACCGATATATGCTGTAGCACACCCTGAAAATTCACATGAGGGATACTGATTGCGGTTTTTCCCGAATTGTTGTACATTACCCCCTCGATTGAATTCGATCACTGGAGAGATGCCGGAGTGGTCGAACGGGCCTGACTCGAAATCAGGTGTGCAGCTTGCTGTACCGGGAGTTCGAATCTCCCTCTCTCCGTACGCTTCCAAAACCCCACCCGGGCATGGAAATAAAAAACGGCCGGATCTTACCGGCCGTTTTTTGATTGTGCGGGAACAGCTTATTCGGCGGGGCTGCTCCGCATATAGCTGAAACCGCCATCCTTTCCTGTCGACCATGAGGTAAACACCACGTCGATATAGATATCATCTGACTCGATGTACATAACCAGGTCCTTTCCAACGACACTCTTAGGACTTCCCACAGCCTGGCGGAAATTCCGAAAGCTGAGGCTGTCAATGTCTGCGGTGGTTCCCAGCGCCCAGAGAGTATTGTCCGGACTGATTCGGCTATTGGCACGAGATTCACTCACCGCGTTGTAAATCTGTCCGCCGCTGTTGCCGCGGGTGATCCATACGCTGTCGGTAATTCTATCCTGATTTGCTGCAGCGGCGGGATCCGCCCCATCGGCCTTTTCGAACTCTATCATGGGACCGGTCCAGACTTCCTGAGCCGCCAGCGGCATCAGGATGGAAATGAGAAATAACGTCATGATTATTCGCTTTAGCATGTTTCCTCCATATATTCTCGCGGGTATATACTTTTCCTTACTAAAAATATAGCTTTTTCACCGCGGCGACAAAAGTAATTCTGCCTGGCGACCAGTTGAGATTACGACCGGCTGTGGCTCGCTCAATTCGGCATGACTTATGGTGATTACTTATTGGATCGATGCGGAAGATTCGTCCGGAAGATCGGACCTGGAGTGATATCCGAGTGACTTCAACCATTTTAATGCATCCCGGTGATCCTGAAAAAAACGCGATTCGCACAGTCTACCGGTATCGCTGGCGTAGATTTCATTGAATTGATAATCGGTGATTTGACGGATCTGGGGCTGATCGTCGCTGTGGACGATGGCAATATGCCGAAGTCCGTTTTCCACCCGCCAGCGGTGCAGTTCCTTGAGGATAGGCGTCGAATCAACGGTATATACCGATTGACCATGCAGACGTGCCAGCATGCCCCACTCGGACTTTTCCGAGAGCTGATTAAGGACCAGTTCCCGGAGCTTATGGTCGAAGGCCAGAGCAGCCTCCCGATTCCAGGGTCCGGTTGCATCGATAGCGAGAACCGCGTCAAAAACTCTCATGTGATAATGGCCGTGAAGCGAAAAGTCCATACTCCCATCTTAATATGCGTTTATAAAAATAACCCGAAAATTAAAAAAACTGTGTCGATGATATTTGATTTGCCTTCGCCCTTCAACAATAATTGTTACATACCACAATAACGAGGTGATTATGAAAAAACTCGTCATAGCAACCTTCATGTTGCTCTTTTCAATTTCGCTCTTCGCTGATATAGATGTCGGCGAATTTACCTGGGGCGAATGGCTTGACCCGAACTACAATGCAATCTGGTCAATTCGTAACAGCAATGTCCGTATCCTCGATCTCGAGGGAGGGGTGTATTACAATTTTGATGGCAAGACCATCAGAAACCTCAGTGTTACCCCAACTACCGAAGGCCTGGCTGTCAGCTTCTTTGTTGACGAAACTCAGAAAGCTTATACCTTGATTCAGCCCCTCACCGGCCGGGATATCATTCTCCGTATCGAAAGGGATGGCTTTGATGACTACGAAGTGACCATGCCCTTCCAGCCGCAGGGGAATTAGTACTACTTAAGGATTGCTTCAATTTTTGTTGTGTCCACAGGCCGGCTGCAAAGCCGGCCTGGTATTTGTATGTAGTGCCCCGAAAACAGCTGATAAACCCGCTTTCAAGCCACCGCAAACTCAGGCACATCGACCTTTAGATCAAACACCGGTGTCTTCCAGATACGATGCCAGGTTTTCCATTGGCTGATATCCAGCACCAAATGATGCACAAAGCTGCGCCTGGTGAACATCCCTCGCCGAATCAATCTC
>CAWZYW010000196.1:0-5360 GCA_963966255.1 uncultured Salinispira sp.
GGCCAGGGGATAGGTCCCTCCGGGCAGCAGGTCGCCCATGGCATATTCCACGGCGTGAACCAGGGAAAACTCGTTTATTCTCCGGGAATTGCAGTGGATGTGTATGAATTTCCGGTCGGAGCGGTGAAGGGGAGGCAGGCCGATAATCGCGCTGAAGCGGAATCCCTCACCGGACCCTTTGACCTCCTTCAACAGCTGCCGGGGCAGCTGGGCGGGATACAGCTCGGCGATGCGCTGCAGCAGGGATTCGCCGGCGGCCGGCAGCAGATCCCTGGCCTTGCCGTCAACGAAGAATCTGAATTCGATTCCAGGGTGGGCGGCGGCCTTCTCCAGCAGGGCATTGCGGCACAGGCGCGTCTCGGCGCCGGGGGATTTGATGAACTTTTTCCTGGCCGGAAGATTGTAGAACAGGTCCCTGACGCTGACTCTTGTGCCGGCATCGGCGCTGATCATCTCGTATCGGGGCTGACCGCCGCCCTCGATATTCATGCGGCAGGCTCCTGCGCCTCCCCCCTGATTTACCGATGCACCGCCGTTTTCTTCTGCGGTCGCACTGACAATCTCAAGCCGGCTCACCGAGGCGATGCTGGCCAGGGCTTCGCCCCGGAACCCGAGGGTCCGCACCGAAAGCAGATCGTCCTCATGGCGGATCTTGCTGGTCGCATGGCTTTGCCAGCACAGCTCCAGGTCCCGGCGGTCCATGCCCCGTCCGTTGTCCCGCACCTGAATGAGACTCGTGCCCCCGGCTTCCAGGCGGACTTCGATGAGATTCGCACCGGCATCGATGGCATTGTCCAGGAGCTCCCTGAGTACAGAAAACGGCCGGTCGATTACCTCGCCGGCCGCTATTTTTTTCGCGACATCCCCCCGGAGGATCTCGATCCTCCGGGGGTTGGATTGTTGTTGTTCCATGAAACTGCTTACTCGGCGCTGGTTTCCGTGGATCCCAGCCGGGTCTCAAGACCGATGCTGGGACCGATGACCGGCTTGCCGTTTTCATACAGGATGTTGCCGTTGGCGTCCCTCAGCACATTGGTGCCGATGGTCAAGGCGATATTGATGCCCGGAGCCACTTCCACCACGGCTTCTCCTTTCAGGACGGTGGTTTCGTCGAAGAGCCGAACATCGTCGCTGGTGAACACGTCCCTGAAGCGGACCTTGTCGTACTGCAGAGAGGCCGCCATGGTCCAGGGCAGGAAGGACAGCAGATCCTCGCTGAGATTGAATCCCAGAGTGAAGTAGTCGTCGGCCTGGGTGGATATGCTACCGTCGGCTTCAATGGTCCATGGCCAGAGGTAACCGATTTCCAGCACCATACGGTCATTGAAGAGGTTGAATCCCGCATCGCCGAACACGCCGAGGGTGTAATCGTCGTAAGCCGGATCGTTGATGTTGGTCAGGTAATCCACCACAGCCACGGCCCGGTCGCCCCGGGTGCGGTCATAGGGCTGATTATAGAAACCCGGGACAAAGGCGCCGCTGTAGTATTGGAGCTGCAGCCGGTAATCGAGAATCAGGAAGCGGCCGAAACCACCGGCTTCCACGCCGTAGTTCTTGAAGCCGTTTTCGGTGAAGAAGGACTGGAACTGAAAGCCCTCCTCCAGGCCCAGACCGGCCTGCCCGATGTAGGGAATCAGGGTTGCCGCGTCGGCGAAAAGCGTTAAGGTCTGACCGTTCTCACCGAGAACCGGCAGATGCAGGTCGATGGCCGGATTGATAAACGCCGGGCGTACCGCCAGGGCGTTTTCCTGGGCGGTGGTCAGGTCCGCCGCATCCACGCCGGAAAATACCGTCCACGGCGTCAGGTCCGCCGCAGCGCTGACCGCGAAGCCCGCGTTGGCGCCAAACTGTACCCGCAGTCCGTACAGGAAGGGGTCTGCAACATCGTTCACCAAACCTTGGATCTTCATTCCGCCGGTGGTCACCGTCATGTTCAGCCCGATCCGCCGGATGGAGGGGAAGTCTGCGTCGTTGGCGTAATCCCTGATCAGGATGCCGTGACCTAGCTGCATGCTGGGAATGTTCCCCACCTGCACGTAGAAGGGATCGATGCTGGGGTCGTTACCCCACTGGATATACTTGAACTTGAGGATTATATCGGTCATGGCGTCCAGGGCGATGGCCGCGTAATCCCCTGCGGGCTGGTCGGTTCCGAAGCTCCACTCATCGTTACCCCCGGGACGGTACCAGTCGTCGGGGTCCAGGAAATTCTCCCGATAGATAATCGGCAGATACAGGGTACCCTTCAGCTTTCCGAAATCGAAGTCGGGCTGAACGACGATTTTACCGTAGGTATTCCCGTCGATGGTGACTGAGCCGATCTCGGCGCCGAGCCATTCAAGGGCCGCATTTACGAATTCGTTCTCGGTGGGCTCGTCGGCGATGGGGTCTCCGAGTTCTTCACTTGTCTCGGTCTCCGTGCTGGTCTGTTCAACCTCGCCGCTTCCCTCGCCCTCGTTTTCGACTTCTCCTTCACCGCCGCCTTCACCGCCTTCGCCGGATCCGTCGCCGCCGCCCTGATTTATCTCCTGAAAGATAGCCTGGCCGTCTTCGCTGAATGTGGTGAGCTCATCGAATTTTTCCGCCAACTCTTCAGAACTGAATTGACCAAGAAAGAAATCCTGAAGCCTACCGAACTGGCCCGGGTTAATACTCAGAAAAGTATCGGGAAAGTCGAACCCTTCACCGATGGCGGCACCGAACTCAACCAGACCTTCGTTCACAAAGACTTCATTTAGGTCAGCATCGAAGCTGAAGTCGGTTCCCCGGACACCGGCGATGGCGCTGCCCGAGCGAACCCGCATCTGGGCGCTGCCGCCAAGCCGACTTGCGACAGTCCTGACCCGCCCGGCAGCTACGTTGAAGTGATTATTACCCTCGTTTGTGCTGGGAGAAAGGGAACTGATGGTCATTTCCGTATTTGGGGCGAGCTTCATAAGCGAACCGTTTGGAACCAGGGTGATTTCGATCTGGCCGGCCTCGACGCGAATAAGCGTACCAACGGGAAGTTGGGTTCCGAAATCCAGCGTGCCGTCTATGCTACTATAAACAACCGCTTCCGTACTTCCCTCGGGAAGATAGCTGGCCATTACCGTTCCATCGAAGAATACGACTTCCGCATAGGATTCCGCTGCCTGAGCCGCCAGAGCCAGCGGCAACATCAGAAGCAGGATCAATACTGATACAATTTTGTTTTGTGTTTTCATAATTCCTCCCAATCGCTATCAGAACAGGGACAGCGACGTCTCGAGCCTGGTGGTGATCTGCCAGTCGGATTCGGGCCCCGGAGTGGGGGCGTACTTCAAATCGTAGATCATGCTTATCACGGCTGGTCCGGTGTTATATCCGATCTGCGCCTGGATTACCGCGTTCTCCGCGGAAATCAGGTCTGCAATATCGGTGATGTACTTTTTCTGATAGCTGGCGTCCACGCTGAAGCCAAACAGCAGTTCCGGGTCGACGTGAAAACCCGCCGTTAGGGTGGGATTTTTTTCGTCGATGGAGGGATCCGGTGCGAAGGGTCCTTCCAGGCTTGCAGAAAAGCTGATAGCTTCCTCGAAGGCCACAAAGCCCAGGCTGGCGAACCATCCGAAGTATCCGGGAATGCTGATGTCGCCGTTGTACACCGCGTATTTCTGACCCCGGTAGAGATCGTAGCTGGAGTCGAAGTAGACCGGGATGAAGTTGTCTCCCAGCAGGCGGATCTGAGCGCCATAGTCGAGGAAGCTGAAAAGCCGTCCGCCGACCCCCAGCATGCCCCCGCTGTTGCCGTTCTGTACTACGAAGTCGGTAAAGGCCGCCAGGCTGACCTGTTCCCTTTGGAGGATCGGCAGGCGCAGGTCGATACCCCAGATCGCCACGGTCTCCGCGGCGTCCATGTATCCCTGACTAAAAATGGTGTCCGGATTTTTCTGTTCGTAATAGAAGGGATTCAGGTCTGCAACGGCGGTAAAACCGAGCTGCAGCTCCTTGATGATGGGAACTCCGGTGAAATATATAGGGCGGGTGAAAATCCGGCCGCCCATCAGGTCGAAGGCCGCCAGGTTGCCCACCATGGTTTCTATGCCCAGGTAGGGAAAATTGAAAAGCTGGCCGTCCAGGTCTAAGGAGAGGCCGCTTACCCGCTGCTCCGGCAGGAACAGGCTGTTTGAATAATTGGCGATGATAAACCCGTTGCCCAGCAGGAAGTCATCGATGGAGCCGATTTTTCCGTACAGGTCGTCTCCTTTCTGCCCGTAGCGCACATATCGGAACAAGGGTAGATATAATTCCAGGAAGCTGTATTCTTCGCTGGGAATCCAATCTTCTTCGCGGATCCTGAAGCCCGGGTTCCCCAGGTCATTGGAAAAGGTGAAGTTAAGATCCACCGCCAGGCCGATGCCCCATTTCCCAAAGCTGAGTTCGGGACGCAGGCTTAGATTCTGCCAGCTTTCCGGATCGCCGGTGACCGGGTCTTCAATGACCACCGTGCCAAGTCCAAGATCCATGTCAAATCCCAGGCCATTTTCTGCTGCCAGGCCTGCGGAAATAAACAGGAAAACAAGTACCGATAGTACGATAAGCTTTATAGGACGAAATATCCTCATCGGATCCTCCTGATTCCATGGCGGGTAAGTCCCGCCCACCTTAATATATCTCAGTAGAAACTCATGTCAATTTTAATAGGAAAGTTCAAGCATTGCATCAATCTGAATACCTATTGTATGAGAAAAACGGTAATTTATTTCCCGAATGGCACGGTTTTCGTATGCCAGCGCCGCGCTGAGAGAAAAACTGCCCAGCTCCGAGAATCGCAGCGAGCTGTCATGACTGAGCCTGATGCTAAAGCCCGGGGCAGTCGGGATTTCCAGTCCGCCGGATTTGGAATCTCGGCGGAGCCCGGTATAGCCCATGGACAGCCGCTCGCGGTTCTCCAGGGCGAAATCGGCTTCCAGGTCACTGTTTTCGTTCAGGAAGGTGGCGATTCGGCCTCCGGCTTTTAGTGGAGTTTGCCATGCCAGGTCGGCGGAGAGCAGAAGCTGCCATGGGCTTTCTCCCCTGGCGGCATATGCATATTCCAGCTCCAGCGCCAGCTCTTCGGCACGGCCGGGATTGAACAGTACCGGATACAGGCGGGTTTCAAAGCGCAGACCCCCGGCATCCGCCATATTCTGATCCCAGGACGCTTCAAGGTAAAACTCATCACTTTCGTACCAGGAAAACCGGCGGTACCTGCCAAGGCTGCCGGACAGGTTCACCGCCTGCCAGCCCAGGTCGATGCCTGCCGAACGGAGGTCGCTTTCCAGTCCCTGTTTCCAGGTAAGCCTCCGAGTAAAACCAAGTTCGCCGAATGAGGGAATCAGCAGATCCTGGGCCTGGGA
>CAWZYW010000197.1:0-5339 GCA_963966255.1 uncultured Salinispira sp.
GGGTGTACAGGAGCAGGGCGATGATAAACAGGCCGTAGGTAAGCTGGAGATCGCTGGGCCGCAACTGGATAAAAACCGCCCTTCGAGCCAGCAGCATCAGGCCCCGGAACAGGATTGAGCCGATGAGGACCCGCAGGGTGAGGATGCCGATGCGGTTGGAGCGGAAAATCAGTTCGCCTATCATCACCGAAGCAAGGCCGGCGATGACTATGCCCCGTCCAAGATTGACATCAGCCGATCCCTGATACTGGGCCGCCAGGGATCCCGACAATGCCACCAGGGCGTTGGACATGCCCAGACCGATGACTTTGATGCTCTGGGGGTTTACCCCCTGGCTTTTCACCATCTGTTCGTTGCTGCCCAGGGCGCCCATGGTGAGTCCCAGATCGGTGTGGAAAAACACGTCGAGCAGAATCTTTACCGCCACTGCGATAATCAGGAAGGTGAGCAGCAGGATCATGCCCCTGCTGAGCTGAGGGGCCAGGGTTGAGATTCGGTCCAGCAGGGTGTCATATCGCAGGAAGCTGATATTCGGCCGGTTCCTCTGTACCCGCAGATTCACCGAGTAAAGCATGGTCATGGTCAGGACACCCGCCAGCAGATGTGGTACGCCGAGCCTGGTGTGTATAAGCGCGGTGACGCTGCCGGCGGCGAAACCCCCGAAGATAATGAGCAGCAGGATCAGGGGACCCGGCAATCCGGCCACCAGCCCTGCGGCGTAGATCGCCGCCCCAAGGGGAAAACTACCGTCCACCGTGAGATCGGGGAAATCAAGAATGCGGAAACTGATAAAAACCCCGAGGGCCATGATGCCGTACACCAGGCCCTCGGCGACGATCGTTTCAATCATTGTCTGCGCCGGGAAATCAGCGGGTTTCCGTGACGCCGCCGCTGATCACGGCTCCGGCCCGGGCTTGAAGCGCTGCCGGTACTTCGATCCCCAGCTCCGCGGCTACGTCTAGATTGAGAACCAGCAGCAGATCCTCCGGATCGGTGAGGAAGCGGGTGGCGATACCCGCGGGATCAGCCCCATCGAGTACCTCGTCGATCAGGCGTCCGGTAGCCCGGCCCATGGCATAATAGTCGAAACCGTAGGCCGCCAGTACGTCGTATTCTTCAAATGAAGACGGGTCGGCGGTGATCACGGGTACGCCGGCTTCGTTCGCCACCTCAATCAGCGCCGGCAGTGCCGAGAAAACCGTGTTGTCGGTTGATACATAAATCGCGTCCACCCGGCCCACTATGGACTCGGCTGCCTGCCGTACCTGGCCGGAATCGGCGATGGTGGTGGCGAGGAAATCCAGGCCCAGGTCTGCTGCTGCGGCTTCGGCCAGCTCAGCAAGCTTGACGGCGTTCGGTTCGCCGGCGGTGTATACATGTCCGAGGGTACGGGCTCCGGTGAGCTCGATGAGCAGTTCGATCTGTTCCCTGACGGGAGTCAGATCGCTGACGCCGGTGATGTTGCCCTTTCCGCTCTCCAGATCATCGACGAGGCCGGCATCCACCGGATCGGTGACTGCGGTAAAAATAACCGGCCGATCGTTTATCGCGGTGGCCAGGGCGATGGCAGTAGGTGTCGCAATGCCAACCGCGAGATCCACGTCGTCAAAGAGGAACTTGCTTGCGATCTGCCCGGCGGTATTCATATCACCGGCCGCATTCTGCACATCGTAGCTGATGTTCTCATAACCGAGATCAGCCAGCTCATCTATAATGCCCTGCTCAACGGCGTTGAGGGCGGGATGCTCGACGATCTTCGACATGCCGATGCTGATCCCTTCGGCTTCACCGCCGCAGGACATCAGGGTAAACAGGAAAATCAAACCAAGTACAAAAATGCTGTTGCGCATACTGCCTCCGATAATCGTTACAATTGTATAAATATGCAGATTACCGGAATATTATTCGATGCGCAAGCGTCAGAGAGCGAAAATCAGGAGTATCGGTGCGCATTATGCTGCAACCAATGCCTATTCCTGGCATCCCCAGGAGGGGAATCCGGAAAAATCCGTCAGTCGACGTCGGTCCCGGTCAATTCATCCCCGCCGGCGAGCCCGGGCTCGGTATCACCGCTGTCCAACCCATTGGAGCTCCCATCAGCCGCATCTGCATCGTCGGACAACAGCTGCGCGCCTTCACGGTTCACTTCCCCGACGGGCTGATCACCGGTGGTGAATCCTGATACTTCCTGAGAGATGTTCTGCAGATATTCCCGGTTGTTCTGACCGAGTTCGGCAAGTTCGGTAGCCGCGGCGGTGATTTCCCGGACGCCGGTCTCGATTTCGTTGATGCTACCGCTCACGTTTTCAGACACGTCCCGAACTACCGTGATATTCTGCCTGATGTCCCCGGCCTGTGAGCTGAGGCTGTTGCTCTCCGCGGCGACCTTCTGGGAAACCTCGGTCAGCGAAGACACCGCTTCCAGAATCTGGCTACTTCCCTGGGACACCTCGTCCATGCTGGCTGCTATTTCGCCGAAGGCCCGGGTGAAATTTTCGACTTCCCGCTGGATGTGGTCAAAGCTCGCACCGGTAAGATTCGCCGCATCCATGGCCTGATTCACCAGAGCCACCGATTCGCTGATGTTATCCGAAATGATCAACGAGTTTTCCCGGCTGGTTTCCGAGAGCTTGCGGATCTCATCGGCGACCACAGAAAACCCCCGGCCGGCATCACCGGCGTGGGCCGCTTCGATGGCGGCATTCATGGCCAGCAAATTGGTTTGATCGCTGATGGCCTGGATAATGGAAACCGCTTCCATGATTTTATCAGCGGCCTGTTGGACCCGGGATATCAGGTCCAGTGTGCCCTCCAGCTTTTCACCGCCTTCGGTAGTGATGCGCTGCAACTCGCCGCTACTCTGCTGCCGGGCCGCGATGATCCCCGACACCGACTGGATGCTGGCAACCATCTGCTCGGTGGAGCTCGAGGAGGCATCCACCGCGGTCTGCTGAATCTGCACCGCGTCGGTCAGGCCGCTGACCGTCGCAAGGATGCCCTCCACGGAACGGAAGGTGGATTGCACATTTCCGTCAAGGCCGCTGACCTGTTCTCCTATGGACCTCAAGTTCTGGGAGATCTGGTATATTGCCGCGGAGCTTTCCTCGGAGCTGGCCATCAGGTTGTCGGAAAGAGATTCCGCCTGCCCGACCCTATCCTTGATGGTAGCCACGATGTCGTGGAGCTTGGCCACAAAGGTATTGAAGTATCGGGAAAGCCGACCGATTTCATCATCGCCCCGGATATCGATTCGCACCGTCAGGTCACCGCTGCCTTCGGAGATATCCTTGAGGAGCTCCACCGTCGAAGCCAGAGGCCGGGTAATGCTTCGGCTGATAAGTCCCACGACAAGGATCAGGACCAGCAGAAGGCCGCCCGCGATGGCGGCGGCGATGATAATCAGTCTCCTTACAGTAGCCATTGCTTCGGCGTATTCGATACTGGCGACCAGGACCCAGTTCACCCCGGAGATGGTCACCGGAGTGTAGGCCAGAAGGGCTCTTCGGTTCAGGTAGTCATTGATAACGTCGGTACCGCTTTCTCCCTGTAATGCGGCATCGATGGCCGGGTCTCGAATCGGAAGATGAAGGATAGTGGTGCCGTAAATGCCAATTTCGTTGGCCAGTGAGGCCCGATTCATATCCTCGCTAAGCACCCGGAAAAATTCAGCCTCGTTTTCAAGGAACGGCCGGGCTTCCGAGCGCAACAGCCGATCGGGACCCACCAGGTATATCTCACCGCTGAGGCCAAGTCCGAGGGCTTCCCAATCCCGATCGTTGGACATCACAGCTTCGATGCGCGCCACTGGCATCTGGAAAATGAGTACCCCGATCAGCTCGTCCCCGTCGAAAATCGGCGAAGAGATAAATGAGGCAGGCGCCGCGTAGGATGGGGTGTACTGCCTGAAATCACCGAGCACCGAGGTGCCGGGCTCGGCCAGGCGGCCAGCCTGGAAGGCTTTGCCGATGCCCTCGCCAGCATACGGGCCATTCAACAGACTGGTACCGTAATCCGCCTCCTTGAAGACCGAATAGACTATGATCCCCTGCTCCGGCTCCGCCAGGAAAATATCGTAATAACCGAATTCATCGAGAAAATCGCAGAACACTTCGTGGTAGCGCCCATGGCTCGCATCGTATCCATCGATGCCAGCGCTGATCAGGTCGTCCTTGCTCCCCACCGGGTTGGGATTATTCACCAGATATCGGCTCTGGAGCACAAACGAAGCGATGTTTCGGGGAAGAAGCCGGCTGGTATCCGAAGGCCTGAGCACCTGAGGGATTCGGGGAAGGTATTCCCGGCTGAGCCAGTCGGAAACTTCGTTCCGAAGGGGGAGGAGCTGCTCCACCGGAGTCTCCTTCAACGCCTGGAATTCACGGTCGAAGTCCCTCATGGCTTCGATTACCATCAGATTGCCCGCCATGGTCTCGATCTGTCCGGCGATATTCTCGAAGTAGGACTCGATCTGCGAAGCTTTTACGTCCCGGATGGCGCTGAGCTTCTCGAAACTCAGCTGCGTCTGGGCATTCTGGGAAATCAGAATGGTACTGGCGGCGATCAACAGGATCGCCAGCATGGAAAGGGCGATGATTATTTGAAGTCGGCGACGGATGCTTAGGGTCAAAATCTATACCTCTTTGAATTCCGGCTGAATCCTGGCACCCTCGCTGGCACAGCCACAGCCGGAAGAAGATATTTGTGTGTTAATTCTAATACATTCGAAGGCTCCCGAGGTAAATTATTCGCGGGTACTCATGATGTCATCGCTGAGGGGCGATGGATGAATGCGATCAACCGGACAGACCATGCGGCCAATAGGTATATGAGCGACAAGGGCGGCGATGGCAATCAGCAGGGCGATGGGCAGATAGCCCACCAGGGAGATGAGTCCTCCCATGGCAATGGGAAGCAGGGCCAGGGAAATATTGAAGGTCCCGAAAATTCCGGTGTACAGGGCCCGGTTGCCTTCATTGCTGATTTCCATCAGCACCGCATCCGAAGTGACCTTTTGTGCACCCAGGTACATGCCGGCCAAAATAAACACCGGCAGATAAAAGGCGAAGGGCAAGGTAGCGCTGACCATAAGGGCCGTAGGCGGAAGCAGGAATCCAATAATGCTCCAGATCCGAAGCATTCCCTTGAATCCCCGCCGCTTGATGATCCGGTGCCAGATGAGATTGCTGAGGATCATGCCGCTGATCTGAACCAGTAGCAAATCTCCGAGCATTGCGGCATCCAGCTGATAGACGCGGCGGGCGATGGCGAGGTAGAACGGAAGAAATACGGTTCCCGCGCCGAGAAGGTTGGCAACGGCGATATAACTCCGGAGGTTATGGTCG
>CAWZYW010000198.1:0-5323 GCA_963966255.1 uncultured Salinispira sp.
GTATAAGAGACAGGTACGCCGTTGCGTTGAGGTAGATTAAAACGGAAAAGGCAAACCCGGGCAGGCCCGAGCTGGCGGCGAATATCAGCCCCAGGGCGCTGTGGATGATGTGGATGGCCACCGCCTGCTTCCGGCTGAGTTGGCCCGAAGGGAGCGGGCGATGGGGGGCGTTGATCCGGTCCGCGTGCTCGTCAATAATGTCGTTCAGCGGCATGGTACCCGAGGCGATGAAAAACACCGTCAGGACCAGGGCCGCCAAAGGGTACAGCCCCGGCCAGCCAGCGCCGGGGGGAAGCCCGCTGAGAAAGGCCGCGGCCAGAGCACAGGCTGCGGCGCTGAGGGCCAGGGGCAGACGGATAATCCGAAGGTAGCCGCTCAGGCGTAATCCTCGGGAATAAATACTGCCATCAGCAGATAGGGGAGTATCCCGATTCCGCTGAAGAGGAACAGCAGCCGCACCAGGATGGCGGGGATGTCGAAGTATTCGGCGATTCCTCCGCACACGCCGGCGAGGACTTTGTCTGAAGTTGATCGTCTTAATTTCATGCTACTCATACTATCAGTACCTCCCTGCTTTGGAAATATTCAACACGCGGGAGCCGGAATTCAGGCACGGAAAGTACGTGATCCACTGCATCAGGAATATACTTGTATTCGCTGTATCGCTCTCATCCATCGCCGGAAAACATCGAATGGCGGGTTTCAGGGCTGCAGTACGGCATCAAGCGGTTTCTGAATAAGACAAAAAAAACCCCGGAGCCGAAGCCCCGGGGGAGGGTAGTACCAGCTTAAGGAAGCTGGGTGAGGGTGTTGCTGGCCATCATGAGTGGAACCAGAAGGCCCCAGATGATTCCGCCGAGATAGGGGTTCTCGGTAAGCTTGTACAGCTTCCGGGAAACGACGGCGCCCACGGGAATGATGATCATGACGGGAATCAGCCAGATTCCCAGGATGTTCGAAACGCCCTTGAAGAAGACGTCCCCGGTGGACATAAAGGTCACGTACTGGAATATCACCATCACCGCCGGGGCGAGTCCGGTGAATCCGGCTACGATGGCTGTGTTGTGCCATTCTTTGTTCCCGAGCTTGATGTAGTTGAAGCTGTTGGTTGCAATCGACATGGGGATGTAATACATCAGGAACAGCGGGGCGTACAGAAGGGCAATGCCGATTTTATCCGGGGTGAAGGTGCGGATGGTCAGTACCCAGAAGCGGAAATCCACTTTGAAGAAATAATCGGCCACGAAAACCAATGCGAAGGCCGAGGCCAGAACCGTTACGGCGAGTCCGAGGGTCTTCAGAAGCGGCATCAGGCCGATGGCCAGTCCGGTTTCCTTTGGATCGACATTGGTCTTCTTCCAGTAGAGGAAGTACGCCAGCACGAGAACCACGATGAGCGCGAGTCCCACTGCGGTGCTCCACACCCCGATGAAGTAGGTCGGAGCCTGGGGCAGGAATGCCGGCCGGCTGGTGTTCGCGAAGGTGCTGAGCCTCAGATAGAAGATGCCCGCCAGGATGGCCAGTACCGAGGATCCGATCCAGAACCAGAGTTTTCCGGCCAGGTCCACGACGGCCAGTTCCCGTACCTTATCCTTCCTGAGGGATTCGAAGGCCGGCGTGAAAAGCAGCACCTTGGCGAATGCGACGATGAAAACTACGAAGCCAACCAGGCCGATGAAGTTGAACATCGCCTTCCAGATCCATATCTGATTCGCCTTGGGGATGGGGTTCGGCGCACCGAAAGACTCTTCCCAGTACTCGATTCCCATGGCCGCGGAGGTCATGGAGAAGTGGTTCCAGGGGTGGATTTCCCATGGGGTGTAGATCACCCGCAGGGCGTTCACGCCGTCGATCCGCTGGGTATAGAAGGTACCGGCTTCCCTGGTTTGGGTTGGGTCGGTTCCGAAACTCAGGAAGGACTGGGCGTATTCCGAGTCGATGAAATCCTTGGGCAGGGTCCGGGTGCCGTCGGGCAGAACGGTGCGGAAGAAAAATTCGTCGAACTGGGCGGCGAGGATTCCCACGTCCCGGGTGCCGTAGCGGTTGGTATAGGGTTCCCGGGCATCGGGAGCCACGATTCCGGTGTACAGCGGCTCGTTTGCCGAAGTGGTGTACATTGCGTCGTTGGCCACCAGAAAAACCGATGAGATGAGCTGTTCCTCGGCGGCGTTGTCGGTACGGATCGAAAGGTTGGCCGCCCGGGCGCCGTTGGAGTGGCCGGTGACGCCGATCTGGCTGTGGTCCACGTAGGGCAGATCAGCCATCAGTTTGACCGCGTCGTACATGCCGGTGCCGGCGATATACCATTCGGCGGGAGTGACTGCGTCGGAGTGACCATGGCCGTACATATCGATGGACATCACCACGTATCCCCTTCGGGCCCATTCGACGTAATTCAGATCCTGCATTTCCCGGTTGTTGTACCAGCCGTGGCTGGTGACGATCCCCGGAGCGGGATTTTCAGCGGTGGCGTTTTTCGGGATCAGCAGCAGGGCGCTCATCAAGTCCCCGGACTCTGTTTCCCATCTCAGGTCTTTGATCTCGACCCGACCTCCGGAAGTCTGAACGATGGACGCGCCGATGGCGCTGACCAGCATAAGCACAAGAGCTATGCCGAGCCATTTCCATGCGAGCTTCTTAGCATCTGACATTTGGTCCTCCTCAATAGTGTCTCCGGGCATACCTGATTGGCATGCCCCCTGAGGCCATTGTCTATCCGTAAACAGAATCCGTCAAATTATTTCCAAAACGATCATATAAGCTGGAAAAACGATCGGAAAACGATCGTTTTCCATGCTCCTGCACAAACGGTACCGGTGCCAAGCGGGGCTGCCACCGGCATATCGGTCCTGGCTGGAAACCTGACAATTTCAGTGCAGATCAGCTCCGAAATTCCCTATATTATGCATAGGCCCTGCGAAGCAGTGCCATCTAAAAAAGGAAATTCATGAAGGTAGGAGTTCGTCGCACCACATTGCTGGTACTTCTCATTATATTTATCGCGCTGGCGCTCGCGTTCGACCTGGTGCTGCTTAATTCCGTGCGGTCCGCGGAAATCAGCAGCCTCATCGAAAGTGCGAGAAGGATCATCCAGACCGTCCAGCTCGAAATCGAGTTGGAGGTAACACGGGCCTACGAGGCCGCCAGGGTGCTGGCGTTCCGGCCTTCCCTGGTCAGCTGGTTCGAAGGCGATGAGCAGTTCGCCGATGCTGTCGTCGATTCTTCCCTGGCGCTTATCGAAGAGGCGGGGTTTGACACGGTGTTTTTCGCCAACGGGTCGAACCGCCGGCTCTACGTCAACGGAGAGGTTATCGATGTCCTTTCGCCGGAGGATCCCGACGATAGCTGGTTTTTCGATTTCCTCGAATCCGGAACCGACATCAGCGTAAACGTCGATTTCAACCAGGAGCTCTCCACGACCCTGATCTGGGTTAATGCCGGAGTCAAGTCGTCAGACGGCGAAACCATTGGCGTAACCGGATTCGGCATCACGGTCAATCTGTTCAATTCCCGCCTGCGCGCATCCCTGCCGGGGAGTCAGGGGAGATCTATCTCACCGATGCCTCTGGAGTCATCCGGCTCTCCACGAATTACACCGAAGGACTGGAAGTCACTGATGTAATACCCGATGAGGCGAGGAGTCTTCTGCAGAGCGATTTGCGGGATGATCTTGATATACGCCGTTCGGACGTCCTGTTCATCGAGGTTCGAAATGATCTGAACGACGTGTCGATATTTCTTGAACTCCATGTCTCGGACTTTATAACCCCCAACATCATTCGGCTTCTGTTCAGCAGCGCCTTTTCCATTCTGGTCATCGTCCTGTTGATCCTGCTGTTCATCTATATCGTGCGGGAGCTTTCCCGCGCGGTGGACCATCAGGTGAAATCCCATGAGATAACCTATAACGCCATGTCGATGCTTGCCGACCTGCGGGACAACGAAACCGGAGCTCATATCCTGCGGACCCGGGAGTACTGCGGGATGCTGGCATCGGAACTGAGGAACAACAAGGAGTACCGCCGTTATATCACCGACGAATATATTTCCGACCTCAAGCGCTCGGCACCGCTTCATGATATCGGCAAGGTAGGGATCCCCGACCATATCCTGAGGAAAGTGGGCAAGCTTACGATGGAAGAATTCGAAATAATGAAGACCCACACCATACTCGGCGAGCAGGTTTTGAAAAACGCCATTTCGATGGTGCACTTCGAGGGTTACTATACCATCGCAGTTCATCTGATTCGCCATCATCACGAAAAGTGGGACGGAAGCGGCTACCCTGATGCTTTGTCCGGAAAGGACATTCCCCTCTCGGCCCGCATCATGGCGGTGGCCGATGTGTACGATGCACTGCGCAGCGAACGTTCATACAAAAAAGCCTTCACCCATAAGGACTCGATCCGGATCATCGAGGAGGGATCGGGCCGGCACTTCGATCCAGCGATTGTCCAGGCATTTCTCAAATTAGAGAAAGAGATGGAAGCGAGTTATGCCCGGACCAGTGATGAAAACCATAAAACTGACTCGGCAGCCATTCCCTTGTGATATTCATCCCGTATCGCTGGCGGTTTAAGTTAACATGCCGGCTGTATCAGCCGAATCCAAAATCATATAAGCGCGCTGGCGGCGCTGCCCGCGTCTATGTACTGGGCCTTGACGGCCAGAAACCAGATCATCGAGGCGATGAACAGGACCAGCAGCAGGCCCAGGGGCGCCAGGCTGTGGGCGTGCCGGCGGAATTTTTCCCGGAGGCTTCCCTCGGTTTCCTTCAGGAAGGTCGCCCTCAGGAAGCAGCTTAATCCCGCCAGGAAGAAGCATGCCAGGGTGGCCGTCGGAGCGAAGGTACACAGGGACTTGTAGCCCAGGACATTCGGGTAGCTGGCGCCGGCCCAGGGAATCAGGGTGAGAATCCCGCCTATTGTGGCCAGGATGGTGAACAGCATGGAAATGCTGATCAGGGTTTGTCGGTTCTGCATGGTACCGTCTCCATTTCAGGTCTGTAATGTGATGCTTCAATCATAGGCAAGCCGATGGCCCGGGGCAAGGGAAGGGCCGCCTATCAGGCGTTGGCGCAAAACTCCCATACCCATTTTCCGCCTCCGTAGCGGGTGAGCTCTTTTTCGCACTGGCCCTCAAGCCGGAAACAGCCGGCGAGCATGTCGGGCACCATCTCCCGGGTGAAAAAGCGCTTGAGCCGGCCCCGGTAATCGAAGAAGCCCGGCTCGATTTCCCGGCCCCGGCCGGAGCCGTAGCGCGTATCGTTGACCGCTGTCTCTTATACACATCTCCGAGCCCACGAGACCGAGGCTGATCTCGT
>CAWZYW010000199.1:0-5323 GCA_963966255.1 uncultured Salinispira sp.
GAGATGTGTATAAGAGACAGGTACTATGACAAGGCCTATGGCCGCAGCATGCAGCGCCGGGACCCGGAGCGCATCCGGCGCATCCTTGCGGAAGGCGCTGATCCCCGGACCAACGCAGAGCTGATCATCAACGAATATACAAGGAGCGAAAGCCATGCATAAAACCAGGTCTATCAACCCATCAGGAGAATCGGAAGAAATTGTCCGGATGACCAGTTACAGTCACGGGGCCGGTTGCGGATGTAAGCTCTCCCCGCGGATCCTGGAAGACGTACTCCGCCAGGGAGAAACAGCGGAAAAGAAGCCGGCGAGCCTGCTGGTGGGGAACGACAGCAGGGACGATGCGGCGGTATACGACCTGGGGGACGGTCGGGGTCTGATCTGCACCACCGACTTTTTCCTGCCGCTTGTAGATGATCCCTTCGATTTCGGATGCATCGCCGCCACCAACGCCATCAGCGACGTGTACGCCATGGGGGGAACTCCGACCCTGGCGATTGCGATTCTGGGCTGGCCCATCGATAAGCTCTCCCCTGCGGTGGCGAATCGGGTGGTGGAAGGAGGACGGGCGGTCTGTGCCGCCGCCGGTATCCCCCTGGCAGGAGGGCACAGCATCGACAATCCGGAGCCCTTGTTCGGTCTTGCGGTAAACGGACTGGTCGATCTGAAGAATCTCAAACGCAACGACGGCGCAGCTCCGGGAAACCGGCTCTACCTGACCAAGCCGCTGGGGATAGGAATTCTCACCACCGCCGGGAAAAACGGAGTTCTTAATGCCGGGCATCGGAACATCGCCTCAGATCTTATGTTGCTGCTCAACAAAGCCGGTCAGATCCTGGCCCGCATCCCCGGCGTAAGGGCCATGACCGATGTCACGGGATTCGGCCTGCTGGGACACCTACTGGAGATCTGCCGGGGAAGCGGGGTGGCTGCCGAGCTGGATTTCGACGCGGTTCCCGTGATCCCGGAGGCATTGGAATACATCGGGGCCGGACAGATCCCAGGCGGCACCAAGAGGAACTGGAGCAGTTTCAAAGCTCACGTTGACCTTGGAGGCAAGGATTCCCGGCGCACCATCCTTTCCGACGCCCAGACCAGCGGCGGCCTCCTGATCGCCTGCGACGAGGAAAGCTCAAGGGAAGTGGAATCGGTTCTCAAGGAGGAAGGGCTCAATTGGAAAAGCATCGGCCGGACCATCTCACAGGAAGGCCCGGCGCTGATCCGGGTAATCTGAAACTCCCCGTGTCAGATTTCAGTCCACGGGACCTGCTTTTCCGCCTATAATTAAAATTCAGCATCGCTGAACTGGAGGGCCCATGTCTTTCAACTGGAATTTTTATATACACGCGGGGATCATCGCCATCGGATTGATCATAGCCACCTTCCTGCGCTCCCGGGTGCGCTTTTTACAGCGGTTTCTCATACCGAACTCCATCGTCGCGGGCTTTATTCTGCTACCGATGTATAACTTCGTTTTCCCGCTGATCGGTTTTAATCAGGATTTTCTGGGTGAGATCGCCTATCACTTGCTGAGCATATCGTTTATTTCGCTGACGCTGCGGAAAACCACCCGAAGCAGCGGGGCTGGCAGGAACCGGCAGGCCCAGGCGGTGATCGTCCTGAACCAGTACGGTCTCCAGGCCTTCCTGGGGCTGATTCTCACCTTCATTTTCATGAACACCATCATGCCCGATTTATTCGACGGCTTCGGCTTTCTGTTCCCCCTGGGCTTTGCATTGGGGCCCGGGCAGGCATTCGCCATCGACGAAGGATGGAAGGTTTTCGGCATCCAGGACGCGGGTACCGTAGGCCTTACCTTCGCAGCGCTGGGTTTTATCATGGCCAGTTTCGGAGGCATATATCTGATCCACTACGGCATCAGGCACCACTGGATCAGCCCGGATTACATGCGCAAGCTGAAGCGGGGCGACGTGCGGACCGGCATATTTCCCCGGGGTTCGAAACTCCAGCCCGGCGCCTATCAGACCACCCAGACCGAGGCCATGGATTCCCTGACCGCCAACATCATCTTCGTACTGCTCACCTACCTGCTGAGCTACCTGTTCCTGCGGGCCATGGGATGGCTCCTGGCTTTCGCCGGGCCCATGGGAGTCGAACTGGCCACCAACCTCTGGGGGATCAGTTTCATTTTCGCCGCCCTGATGGGACTGCTGGTGCGCCATATCATGAATGCATTAAAAGTCGATCATGTCCTGGACAACGCCACCCTCAGCCGGGTGTCCGGGATTTCAGTGGACTTCATGGTGACCAGTTCCATTGCCGCCATCAGCCTGGTAGTGGCGGTTCAGTACCTGGTTCCGATCCTCATCACCGCCGCGGTGGGAACCCTGATGATCATCACGATAATACCCTGGATGGGATCCCGGGTGTTCAGCGACAACCGCTTCCTGAGGACAATCATCATCTACGGCGCCTGCACGGGAACCCTGACCACCGGCCTGGCCTTGCTCCGGGTTCTGGATCCTGAGTTCGAGACGCCGGTGGCCTCGGATTACAGCTACGCATCGGGAATCACCTTCGTGGCGGCTATCCCTTTCATCCTGGATCAATTTCCCCGCCAAGGCATATCAGACCGGAGACAACCGCTGGTTCCTCGCGGGTCTGGGGGTCGCCCTGGGCTATGTGCTTGTCACCATGATCTGGTATATGCTGCTGGCCAAAAAAAAGGCCTTTGTACGGGGTAGCCAGCTCTGGGCCCTGGACCGGAGCAAATACGAAAAATGAGTTCTGCAAGCGACGATACCCGCCGGTTCCTGTTCACCGGCGACAGCATAACCCGGGGAGATTTGGGCCGGAGTTACGTGGACCTGATCCGGCAACAGTATCCCGACAGCGATATCGTAAATCTCGGTCAGGACGGTGATACCCTGCGGGGTATCCGCCGACGGACCATCCGCCTGCTGGAACGGGACCGGGAGTTTCATCTGCTGATCATCGCTGCGGGTCATAACGATGTCATCCTGCCGGCGCTCTCGGAGCTCTCGACGATTCATGCGGCCATTCCCCGGCAGCTGGCGCTGAAAGGCAGTGTGCCGATCGCAGACCCTCAGGAGTTTATAAGGGAGTACCGTGAATTTCTCGACGATGTCTGGCGGATCACAAGGATTCCCGTGATTATCACAACCCTGAGCTCTGTCAACGAAGACCCCGGGAGTCCCACCGCAGAAACCCGTCGACGCTTCAACGATGCCATCCGTACCCTGACTCATGAAACCGACGCCGATCTGTCACTGGTGCTGGCGGATGTAGGTGGCGCCTTCGACGCAGCGCTGGAAGGTTCAGAGCCCAGGGATTATTTCATGAAATCCCTCATCGCCCCCCTGACCCATGACCGCTGGAGCAGCAGGAGTGCCGCCCGGGCGGAAAAACTCAGTTCCCGGCGGGGCCTCGCCCTGACCATCGACGGGGTTCACATCAACGAAACCGGCGCCAGGCTGTATGCCGAGTGCATCACCCGGGCAATCGATGGGATTCTGCCCCCCACCGGCGATCATACGCCAGTATAAATTTCCCTGTCCGCATAGTCCGTATTCCGTGTATATTGATAGCTATGGCAAGATTTCGTGGAATTTTCGTTGCGGTTCTTATCTCCAGCCTCCTGCTTCTCGCTTCATGCGCAGATCCCCTGCCTTGGCCCGAGTCGCCCTTATACGACCTCAGCATCTCCGAGCCCGATGAAACATATCCCCAAACCCGTGAACAGGCGATCGAAGCCATCGTCGGCCGCTACGCCCATTTCGACGTCGTATCCTATGAGGATAACAGCACCAATACGCCGATGCGGACCTTTATCGTTTCCTACGGATTCACGGAATTCTTCGAGCGGGACGGAGCCCTCTACCAGGACAATGACTTCCTGTTCGCCAGTTATCATTTAAACCAGAGCGGGGTTGAGACCTACTTCGATCCGGCGGCGGTAGAAGCCATCGAACCCCGGCTTCAGGAGGTGGAACTCACCCTGGAAGACGGATTATGGAGAATGTACCGGCCCGAATCCCCGGTACTCCTGGGAATCACCGGCGATCCCGATCAGCCACTGTCCACCGATCCCGACGACCCGGCGATCATCGATGCGGACGGGGATGGAAAACCGGGGGTCACGGTAAACATCAAAATAGCAGGCATCATCAACGGGGAAATCTACATAACCCGCAGGGAAATCTACCGCAATCATCTTACCCTGGAACCCGACGGCGTTATCAGCGGCTGGGTGGAGGATCTCTCCGAGCAGTTCGTCATTGACGCGACCATGCGGATACTTCGACAGCCATCGAATAACGTGCAGGTTGCCGATCCCGGACTGAATCCCATCATTCTTGTACCGGTGGAAGCTGATGTGGACAGCGCCGAGGAACTGATGGCCCTCCGGGACGAGCTTTTTCCGCCGGAACCCCAATTCAGGTAATTCAGCCGCACGCCAGGCGCAGCGGTATATCACATAAAATACAAAGGAAATTTCATGAGCGAATACTCTCTGACCAGCAACGAGCAGATTCTCGATCTCTGGTCCAAGACCTACAATACCCAGGGCAAGCCCGACTGGTCACACATCTTCCCTTATTACGCCGATGAAATCGTATTTCAGGATTCCATCCAGCGGGTCGAAGGCATCGAAAATTTCAAAGCTATGTGCCAACGCCTCACCGACCGTTGCCAGGAACTCAAGATGCACATCCCCGATATTGTTAAATCCGAAGGTTCGGTGTTTATGCAGTGGGAGATGACCATGATGTTCAAAAAGTTTCCCTCGTCCACCTTGTACGGCACCACGAAACTGACCCTGAACGACTCGGGACAGATTGTTCATCAACGGGACTACTACGACCTGTGGGGCGATATATTCGACAATATCCCCTGGTTCGCGAAACCCTACCGCCGCTTCATGGCGAAGAAGTTCGGGTAGGCCGGTAATGTTTAAATATCTGAAAGAATACAATATGGCGGATATGCGCCAGGTCATCGAAAACGGCAAGCGTCCGCCTCATGCCAGCGAGCAGCGCCTGGACGGCAAGCTCGCGGTTATAACCGGCGCAACCTCAGGGGTGGGATTGTCGGCTGCCCGGCGCCTGAGCAGCTACGGCGCCGATCTGCTGATGATCAATCGCAATCCGGATAAATCCGAGGCCCTGGCCGCGGAGCTGCGGGAAGCCGGCGGGAAGGTGGAATATATTACCGCTGATTTTTCCGAACTCAGCCAGAGCGCCAGGGCGGCCTCCCAGCTGCTCTCCCGTCCCTCCCTCCCGGACATCCTGATAAACAACGCGGGGATTCATATGACCCGAAGGGAAATCACTCGCGAGGG
>CAWZYW010000200.1:0-5319 GCA_963966255.1 uncultured Salinispira sp.
ATGTATAAAAGAGACAGGTGAGGACCTTGATACGGCGTTGAACATTATGGAAGACGTAATCGTCAAGGGCCTGAAGAGCCAGGCTTAAGCGGTGGCAGATCACGAAAAGCTGCTTCGCAGCCATCGCCGTAAACCGCTGTTCGATCCCGGCGCGCTGCCTCTTCAGGTGGATTACCGCCGGGATGCCATTCAGCGTATAATTCCCCATCGTGATCCCCTGCTGTTCGTCGACCGGATCACCGGCCTCGATCTAGAGCAGGGTTTTATTGCCGGAGAGCGGACCATTCCCGCCGACGATCCGGTGTTCACCGGCCATTTTCCCGGTGCACCGTTGTATCCGGGAAATTTCACCGTTGAAATGATCGGTCAACTCGGCCTGTGCATGTATTATTTCGAAACCACCCAGACGGCGGAGATCGCCTCGGATGCCGAGCCGGTGCCCGCCAGGGCCACCCGCATAGCCGGGGCGTATTACCTTGAACCCATCCCCCCGGGAGCCCGGGTTACTCTTCTTGCCAGGAAAATCGATTTCGACGGATACTTCGCATCCATGATCGGGCAGGCATTGGTGGACGGGAAAATAGCGGTTGTGGTCATCGGCGAGGTGATGATTCTCGGCGACTAGGCATCCACAGCGGTGCCTGCCGCAGCTCCGAGCTCCGGGTCCTCCGTGGCGGGGATTTTTAGATCCGTCTTGAGTCCTCCCTCCGGGGCATTGGAAAATTCAATATCCCATCCCAGTTCGCGGCAAATAGTGAGTACCACCATGCTGCTTATGGTGCTCGAATTCTCCCGTTTGGAATGGATTCCCGGGGTCTGTTCAAGCTGCTGATTCAGTTCAATCAACCGATCTTCCGAAAGCCCATCGCTCTGGTTTTTGATGCTGATATGGATTGTCGCATCGTCATATCGGCTCCGCCGTGCCTGGAGTATGACGAATTTGTTTTCAGGACTGTTTTCGATGAAGAACAGCAGCAGGTTTCTCAATACCGCCTGCAATCCGTTCTGGTCGCAGTGACCAACCAGTCCTTCTTCGAGTTCCTGAATGACCTCTATTTGCCTTTGTCTGGCGGCGCCGTCGGCATCTTCCACCGCAGACCAGAAAATCGGAGCCAACAGCACATCCCGGGGAGCCGGCAGGGCGCGCTTCAACTGATATTTGCCCAGGTCGCTTACGTTCCGCAGGAGCATCTGACTGGATGCGCTGACATCCACCAGCACGTCCATCATCTGGGTATCCGGGAGTTTGCCGGCGATGACGCTTGACTGGACCTCCTTAAGCAGATTGCTCAGGCTGCTGATGGGCCCGTTCAGGTCGTGGCTGATCACCCGATTCAGAAAGCGCTGGTTTTCCAGCAGCTGTTCCTCCGCTTCATGCTGTTTGCTCCGCTTGAACAGGTTTTTCACCTGCCGCATCTCGAAATAGCCCACAAGGATCTGGCTGTTGAGCAGGATTACGGTGAAAAAGATGAGGGCGTTGATAAACGTGTCCTGGGCAACCGCAGTTACCCTCGGGTCAGCGAGAACGAAAATTATGCGGAACAGCGGCGAGAGAGAGAGGAACAGTCCCGCGTAACCGAAGGTCCGGATCGATACTCCCTCGAAACGGGTATATTCCCTCAAGGCGAGAAATGCGACCCGAAGCACGAACGTGAGTATCGTCCCCTGAACGATAATGGTTCTCAGGGCGAAGCTGTTCCAGACATACGTGCCGATGATCAGTCCGAGACCGTTGAGAGCCAATAAGGTGAAGGGGATCAGTTTTTTTAAGGGACGTTCCAGCAGTGTGCTGAATCCGAATTTGTAGAGGACGAACGAGCTGATCAGCACTAAATTCGGTACGAGAGAGGCCAGAATCGGGGGGAGGCCGTTCTGAACGACAAACAGCATCAATGAGAGTGCGAAGCTCAGGAGAGCAAGCCCCAGATATAATCCGCTCCGGTTCCGTTTATAGCGGGCATGAAGGAGAATGATGGTTCCGTGGAACAGCGACAATATCAGGGAAATGAACAGAAGGGTGGCGGTTTGAAAAATAGAAGCGGACAAAGGTCGTTCCTCCCCTCGGCGTCAGGCCGAGCATGCATCCGCTTCTATTGTAAACAATTAATATAGGCCGCGCAAAGCTGCGATAGCCGGCGGAAATCAGCCCGGCTGCCGCCGGAACACCACGCAGGCATTCTGTCCGCCGAATCCGAATGCGTTTGACAGGAACAGATCGGCCCGTTTTTCCATGGGCTCGGTGATGACGTTGTAGTTCAGTTCAGGATCCTGCTTGAATTGATTAATGGTATGGTGAACCACGCCTTCCTCGAAGGACATGATCCCGGCGATTGCCTCGACGGCGCTGGCGGCGCCGATCAAGTGGCCGGTCATGCTCTTGGTACTGTTCACCGGGATTCGGGAAGTGAGATCCGGGCCCAGGGCCTTATTTAAAGCCATGCATTCGGCCTTGTCGCCAAGGGGCGTACTGGTGCCGTGGGTGTTGATGAAATCCAGGTCTTCGGCATTTACCCCGGCAGATTCCAGGGCCATGGTCACCGCCCGGGCCGCTCCGGTGCCGTCGGGGTGGGGTGCCACCAGGTCGTATGCGTCACTGGTGAAGCCGAAACCGGCGATCTCGCCGTAGATTTTCGCACCGCGGGCTTTTGCATGTTCGTACTCTTCCAGGCACAGTACGCCGGCCCCTTCGCCCATAACGAATCCGTCGCGGTCCACGTCAAAGGGCCTGGATGCGGTGAGCGGATCGTCGTTCCGGGTAGACAGGGCTCCGATCATGCCGAAGGCGGCGATGGAGGGTTCGGTGGCCACCGCTTCGGTGCCCCCGGTGAACATGATGTCGGTCATCCCGGTCTGGATCAGATTCACCGCCAGGCCGAATGCGTGGTTCGCAGATGCGCAGGCCGAGTTTACCGAAAAACTCGGGCCGCCGAAGCCGAACTCCATGCTGACCATTGCGCTGGCCGAGTTGGGTATGGCCGATGAAATATAAAACGGGCTCACGGACGACAGGCCGCTCTTATAGATCCTGCCGATCTGCTGGTAATGGGTGATCAGGCCCGCGTCGCCGGTACCGATCAGCACCCCTATGCGTTCAGGACGTTCGGGCTCGGCCAGGCCCGCATCCTGAACCGCCTGGACGCCGGCGATATGACCGAGGACGATATGCCGGTCCAGCCGCTTGGCCATCTTGCGCTGCTTGAAATAATCCCGTACATCCGGTAGGTCGATTTCCGCTGCGATCTGAACGTGGAAGTCATCCAGCTCCATGTTCTGGGCTACCCGGGCTCCGCTTTTTCCTTTGACCAGATTGTCCCAGAATTCCCGGACATTCAGCCCCAGGGGATTAACGGTTCCCAGACCGGTTATAACCACTCGTCTCGCTACGCTCACAACTACCTCCAGATGTCGCTATTTCACTTCGGGTACGGATAGAGTAGTATACATGAGCTATGAGCGCCAGTGAAGATGTTTCCCACAATGCAGCCGGTCCCTCCGGCTTCTCGCTCTACGTGTTTCGGGATATCCGCGCCCACCTGCCCTCCCGGGCCCTCGGATCCCGCTCAGCTCTTCGGGACGATGATTATGCGGAAGCGCGGCGCTATGCCCGAGACGCCGATGCAGAAGATTTCCTTCGCCGGCGGGTCTGTCTGTATGCCGGTTTGGATCACTGGTTCTCCCTGATCGGCTATCCCAGCCTCGGTTCTGACGACCGAATCATCCGCGGCGAGCTCGGCAAGCCCGTACTGCAGCGGGCCGGCGGCAGCCGCTATACCGCCTTTAATCTCAGCGCCCGAAGCGATGCGATTCTACTCGGTGTCAGCACGGACCGGGAAATCGGCGTCGATCTTGAGGATTCCCGTCGGCGTATAAAGCCCGGAAGCATGCGGGCGGTCATGGATTATTACTTCCTCCCCGGCGAACGTAATCTGGTCCGGGAAGCCGGAGAAGATCCGGAAGCCTTCCTGAGGATATGGACGAAAAAAGAGGCAGCGGTAAAAGCGAGGGGCTTGAGCATCGGCAGTCATGGTATGATGGTGGATACCATGGCCGAAGACGGAGACCCATGGTTTCAAAGCGGCGGCCTGAAGATTTTCGGCGTTTCCGGTGAGCTGACCGGAGGTTATATCTGGAGCGCCGCACTGGTATGCCCCGATCCCCTGGATCGGGAGCCGCGACTGATCTATGGCAACAGCCTGATTCCCGATGCATGAACAATGCATGAAAGGGAATGCCGCCGGAGAAGCGGGGCTGTTCAGGAGGAAATGAAAATGAGCGGATCCCGGATCCATCTGGCTTTTCGTTATCACTTAAACTTCTATCATTCGTATCGCGGCGACAGCCTGGATGAACGGGGAATCGGGAAGGATATCCGGATCATCGGCGGGCTGCTGGCTGATCTGGACGCTCTCAACGCAGCGGGCATACCGGTCCGTGGCACCTGGGATATCGAGAACTATTTCTCCCTGGAAACCATGATGCGCCGGCACTGTCCGGATCTCATCGAAAGAATCGCGGCCCGGGTGGATGAAGGCCGGGATGAAATCGAGCTGATGAGCTACAACAACGGCATCGTCGCGGCCTGCACTCCCGAGGAGTTCCGGGAGCAATCCAGGCTGTGCATAAGCAATGACGGCGGATCGGGATTTGATGATCTGTTCTCTTCCTGGCGGGCCATCGTCCGTCCCCAGGAATGCATGTACACTCCTTCATTCCTCCGGGAGTATCCCGATGTCGGCGTACCCTGCATCAGCATCTACAACAGCGCGGTGCCATTCAACGGGTTCTCGACTTTCGTGGAACCCCTGGATCTGGTCCGCCGCTACAATCCCCTGACCCTCCGGGCCGACGGAATGGACGAGGGAATGACGCTGCTTCCGGCATACAATCACGGAGATATCGCCGATCATTGGCTCAGCCTCCGCAGATGGATCAAGTCGATGCGCAGGGAACAGATGAAGCTTGACAATCCCCAGGACCTTTTACTCCTGATCGATATGGATGCCGATGATCAATTCTGGGCAGGGGAGGATATCCCCGTTCTGACCCGGCTGGTACCGTCCTTCGACGGGTTTCGACGTTTGATGGAATCAATAGCAGACCTGGATTACCTGGTATTCACCACCCCGGGCGACTATCTGGATACCCATGCGCCGGTGGGCGAAGTCACGGTAAACCAGGACTGCGCCGACGGTAGTTTCGACGGTTATTCGTCCTGGGCCGAAAAATGGGAGAACACCGAACTGTGGACCCTCATCCACAAAAGCCGGGAAGCCGAACAGGCCGCCCGCTGGTTCCTCCGCCCCGAAGCCGCTGCGGCCG
>CAWZYW010000201.1:0-5314 GCA_963966255.1 uncultured Salinispira sp.
GGGCTCGGAGATGTGTATAAGAGACAGGGGCAGGCTTACCGCCGGCTACGGAGGTCGATTCCGTGGCTGAACATGCTTTCGAATTCCTCGAAAATCCCGCCGAAGCGGATATGCTTGAAGTAAAAACAGCCCTGCGGACGTATAACAGGAAACACTGGGAGCTCACCGAAAATCCCGACTACGTGTTCCGGCTCAAGGACGGTGACAGGCTGCTGGCCGGCGCCGTTTTCAATATTTTTGGCAACTGGCTTGAGCTGGATTACCTATGGGTCTGCGAAACAGAACGCGGGAAAGGCATGGGCGGCGCCCTGTTGGGTCGGGTCGAAAATTTCGGCCGAAGCCGGGGTTGCGGAATGATGTTCCTCAGCACCCTGAGTTTCCAGGCTCCGGGATTTTACCGAAAAGCGGGATTCACCCAGGTCTACCGGCAGGATGGCTACCCGAAGACCAGCGCACGGTACTTTTTCGAAAAGAAACTTTGAAATCCCGTCTCTTCAAAGCACCGGTTTATTGAACCGGAACGCTATATTTTCTCTGCGCCTTCCAGTTTCTTTTTCAAGTCTCTCAGATTTTCTACGCTTTCATTCCCGATCGCCGCCACCGTACCGCTCTCCTCATTTACCGAGACCAGCTGCGTATTCGCCTTTTCCAGGGTCTGCATCACCGATCCGGTCGAAGTCCTTTGCAATTCGATGGAAGAGGATATCCCCTGGATGCTTTCGGTTAAGGAAACAATGCTGTTCCGCACGTCCTGAGTCGCGCTCACCGATTGGGCGGTCCCGGTGTTTATCTCAGCGGTACCCTTGGCGAGTTCCGAAACCCCCGATAGAATTTCATCCATGCCCTGCACTACCATGGTGATCTTCGTTCTCATATCGTGAAAGGTGGCTGATACGGTGGAATTCGTGGAAACCGCATGCTCTACCGCATCTGAGACCTCTTTCAGCATATCGGTGATGCTGCGCACATTGGTGGTGGCGTTGTCGGATAACTTTCGCACTTCTCCCGCTACTACCGCGAAACCGCGGCCTGATTCGCCGGCGTGGGCGGCTTCGATGGCGGCATTCATAGCCAGCAGGCCGGTCTGCTGCGCGATGTCGCTGATCACCTTGCTCACTTCGGTCAGGGAGCGGATGAGTTCGGTAAGGTTTTTCATGGCCTTGTTTGATTCGGACAAAGCGGCCTCGGCTGACCCGGCGCTATCGGACAGATTAGTAACGACGGTTTTCCGGTCCTCGGCGATTCGGGATATGTGGTCAATCGAGCTTGCCATTTCGGTAATGGCTGCGGATGTTTCTTCGATGATAGCCGTCTGGGTCTCACTTGACTGATTCACCCCGTCGGCGACCGAGCGTACCGACTCTCCGGCGTCGTGCAACTCTCCGGCTGCACGAACGACCCGATTCATTTCTTCACCGATGGTATCCATCATGCCGCTGAGTTCTTCCACCGATGTTTTCATGTTTCCTGACGACTCGACCAGCCGGGTACCGGTATTAAAATCACTCTGCAGGTCATCAACGACGCTGGTCAAATACGTTGCGTGCTTCTGATTCTTCTCGCCTTCGCTGCGTATCGACTCAAACAGACTGCGTCCCCGTCGATTGGAGCCGATGATGATAAATCCCGTGAACAGCAGCAGGGAACAGGCGATGATCGGATCATCGGGGGTAATTACCTCGTAACGAGGCTCGATAGCGGACTGGGCGACCCGGAATAGGTGAATACCGATAATCGTAGAGACTCCGATCACCATTACGAGGATGCTGTGAATCGAGCGATTCGTAATAAGAAGACTGAGTGCCATCACGAATATCTGCAAGTACGCAAGCATATAGATGATGAGAAAATTGTACAGCGAATTGCTCAGTATAAGCCCTACGGTGCCCAGGGAAAGAAACGCTATGGTTATGATGCCGATTAAATTCGCCCGACCGGTTCTCAGCCCGAATAAGAGCAGGAAGGTCACCAGGCTCATGGAAAACAGCATGAGCTTGTCCTGTGTATCCTCCAGGACTGCGCCGATCAGGAGGGTTATCAGCACCATTCCTATCAGGATCAACGCCAGCGAAAAAGCCTGAAAACGAGATTGGTCATCGAGCTCCAGGTATGGCTGCAAAAACCATTTGACTAGCATTTTTTTCATGAAATTTCCTTTAACCGAATGGCAGCTGATACGAGTGTAATTCAGTGGGCCATTAAAACGCCAGCGAAACAAAAAAAACGCCCCGCGGTATCCGCGGGACGTCTGAAATCGACAGAGCAGCTGCTCCAATCGAGCTAAATATTATGACATGCGGCAAAATGGCCGGGGGCCATTTCTCTCAGTTCCGGGGTTTCCTTGGCGCAGCGCTCGGTCTTCAAGGGGCAACGCGAGGCGAAACGGCATCCCGGAGGCGGATCGATGGGGCTGGTAAGCTCTCCCTCGGGAATGATCCGCTGGTTAGCCCGGGTAACGTCCGGATCGGGGATGGGTATCGACGAAAGAAGGGCTTTAGTGTACGGATGCAGCGGATTTTTGTACAGCTCATTGCTCTCCGCAACTTCCACCAGTTTGCCCAGGTACATGACCCCGATTCGGTCGGATATGTGCTTAACCATGGAAAGGTCGTGAGCGATGAACAGATAGGTCAGGCCCAGCTTGTCCTGCAGATCCTCAAGCATATTGACCACCTGGGCCTGGATGGAAACGTCCAGGGCCGAGATGGGCTCATCGCAGACAATAAGCTCGGGTTCCACCGCCAGGGCCCGGGCGATACCGATCCTCTGGCGCTGGCCGCCGGAAAACTCGTGGGGATAGCGGTTGGCGTGATCTTTTTTCAGGCCGACCTGCTGGAGCAGATCGTAGATCCGGTCCTGCTTCTCCTTCCCCTCGAATATCTGGTGCACCGTTATGCCCTCGCCGATGATGTCGTTGACGGTCATCCGGCCGTTGAGGCTCGCGTAAGGGTCCTGGAAAATCATCTGAATCCGTTTGCGATAGGGTTTGAGCTCCTTGGGGCTCATGGGCGCCAGGTCCTTGCCATCGAACATAATCGAGCCGCCGGTTGGTTCATAGAGACGCAGCACCGTGCGCCCGGTGGTCGATTTACCACATCCCGACTCTCCAACCAGTCCGAAGGTTTCGCCCTGCTTAATCTCGAAATTCAGCCCGTCCACCGCCTTGAGATATGATTTCTGACGCTGGAGCAGGCCGCCTTTCATGGTGAAGTATTTCTTCAAATCCTTGACTTCAAGGAGGGTTTTCTTGTCACTCAATGATTTCCTCCGCTCGTTCGTAGTTATCCACCTTTGGGGCATCCTTGTGATGCAGCCAGCAGGCCGAAGTCTGGGTCTCGGAAAGCTTGAACGTCGGGGGACGTTCTTCCAGGCAAACCTCCATGGTGTGGGGGCAGCGGCTGGCGAAGGGACATCCTTTGGGCGGATGAAGCAGGTCGGGAGGGCTTCCGGGAATCGGAATCAGCCGTTCCTTGTTTTCGGCATTCGGATTGGGAACCGAATGGTGAAGGCCCACGGTATAAGGATTCTGTGGCCGATAGAAAATATCCTTCTCGGTACCGCTTTCCATGATGGTTCCGCCGTACATCACGACGATCTGATCACATACCTCTGCGATGACTCCAAGGTCGTGGGTGATGATGATGATCGAGGTGTTGATCTTATTCTTGAGATCCTTCATCAGCTCGAGAATCTGGGCCTGGATGGTTACGTCCAGCGCGGTGGTGGGCTCATCGGCAATCAGGAGCTTCGGATTACAGCTCAGCGCCGTGGCGATCATTACGCGCTGGCGCATTCCCCCGGAGAACTCGTGGGGAAAACCTTTGATTCTCTGCTCGGGCTCGGGAATACCGACCAGACGGAGCATTTCGATGGCCCGGTCCCGGGCTTCGGCCTTGTTCAGCATCTGGTGGCGGCGGATTACCTCGACCATCTGGTTCTCAATGGAATAGACGGGGTTCAGGCTGGTCATCGGATCCTGGAAGATCATTGAGATCTCGTTACCCCTGATTTCCATCATCTGTTTGGCGTTCAGTTTGGTGAGCTCGGTTCCGCGGAAGTTGATGCTGCTGCCTTCCTTGATCTCGCCCGGGTCCTGAATCAGGCCCATGATAGAGAGGGAGGTCACGGATTTGCCCGAACCGGACTCGCCGACGATGCCGAGCACCTTTCCTTCTTCGAGCTTAAACGATGCTCCGCGGACCGCCTGGATTTCCCCGAGATGGGTAAAAAAGGAGGTCTGCAGATTTGTTACTTCCAATAGTGTTTTCATACTCGCTTATCCTTTTCTCAATCGCGGATCGAGGGCGTCCCGCAGCCCGTCGCCGAGCATATTGAAGCTCAGCATGGTCAGGGCGATGGCCAGGGCCGGATAGAACAGCTGATAGGGATAAGACAGCAGGTTCTGCAGCGCGTCGTTGGCCAGGGTACCCCAGGATGCCTGAGGCGCCGATACGCCGAGGCCGATGAAACTGATAAACGCCTCGGTGAATACCGCCGACGGAATCATCATGGTCATGGAAACGATAATCGGGCCGATGGCGTTGGGAATCAGATGTTTGACGATAATCTGACTTCTCGGTACTCCCAGGGCCTGAGCCGCCAGGACGAATTCCTGTTCCTTCAGGCTGAGGACCTGTCCCCGGACCAGCCGGGCCATAACCACCCAGTAGACAGAGGCCAAGGCCAGGATCATGGTTCCGACTCCCGTGCTGTCCAGCACCACCCGGATCAGGATGATGTACAGGATCAGGGGAATGGAGTTAATCAAGTCGACGATGCGCATCATTACGTTGTCCACGCTACCGCCCTCGTATGCGGCGATGGAACCGTAGAGCACTCCGATGAGCAGGTTCACCAGGCTGGCGACGAATGCTACCGTTAATGAAATCCGGGCACCGTACATAACGCGCACCAGCATGTCCCGGCCCACGTTGTCGGTGCCGAAGAGGTAGGTTTTATTGCCCACCGTGCCGTAGGGCTTGAAAATCTCTTCCCCCTGATAGGTCAGGGAGAAATCGTATTCCGAGTCCATTTTTCCGGGCAGCAGATTATAGGAAAAGTCCAGGATGACTTCCCTGCTTCCGTCCGAATAGGTGTAGACCTTATTGACCTGATCGGCATCGGTTCGCTCCAGACGGCCGATGAGGTTACCGCGCCGGGATACTTCGAGCAACTTGTAGTCCCGGGTGAGGTAGACGAAAAAGTCTTCGTCCATCTGATGGAGAGTAAGCCGGGGGGGAAGATTCGCATAATCAATGGTCTGATCGGAATACGAAACCTGGGTAAACCAGGGGCCTACGAAACCGAACAGGAC
>CAWZYW010000202.1:0-5292 GCA_963966255.1 uncultured Salinispira sp.
ACCGACGTCATGCTGGCCGGAAAGACCGCCGTGGTCTGCGGCTACGGCGACGTCGGCAAGGGCTGCGCCCAGAGTCTTCGGAATAACGGCTGCCGGGTCATCGTAATCGAAATCGATCCGATCTGTGCCCTGCAGGCTTCCATGGAAGGCTTTACGGTACAGACCGTTGAGGATTCCCTGGAAGTCGGAGATATCTACATCACCGCCACCGGTAACCGGGACATCATCACCCTTGAGCACATGAAAAAGATGAAAGATCAGGCGATTCTCGCGAACATCGGTCACTTCGACACCGAGATCCAGGTGAATGCCCTGTGGAAGGAGTCCGGCGTCGAACACCGCAATATAAAACCCCAGGTCGATAGTTTTACCTTTCCCGACGGTCATGAGATCTTTCTTCTGGCCGAAGGCCGCCTGGTAAATCTGGGCTGCGCCACGGGACACTCCAGCTTTGTCATGAGCAACAGCTTTACAAATCAGGTCCTGGCTCAGCTTGAGCTCTGGGAGAACCGGGAAAGTTATGAAAACAAGGTCTACGTTCTGCCGAAGAAACTGGATGAGGAAGTAGCCCGGCTTCACCTGGATAAAGTCGGTGCGAGACTGACCAGGCTCCGGCCGGAGCAGGCGGATTACATCGGGGTTGATGTCGACGGCCCTTTTAAGGAAGATTTCTACCGTTATTGATTGCCCGGTGCCCCCAGCATTCCGCGGCATCAGCAGAATCCTCGACGAAAAACGCCTCCGACGGTGCACGGTACCATCGACGGTCACTCCGTCTGAATGACCGGAGCGTAAGACCGGTATGGTCTTTTTTGATTTAGCTGTCCACCGGAGCTATACTCTTAATGTAGCTTAATCGAGGTGGTCACCATGAAGCACGCCCATCTTTTCCGCACAATCCTTTGTTTCTCCCTCTGCGCTTTCCTTTTCCCTGTTCTCTCGGCTCAGCAATGGCAAACCTGGCCGGACTTCCCGCATCCGCAAATGGGAGGCATCCTGGAACGCTGGGAAGCGGGGATTCGCTCCCGGGAACCCTGGGCGATCACCAGGGATTATGCTTCCGATGCCGTCCGTATCCTTATCGCATCGGATGGCACACGACAGCGCTTCGAGGGACGGGAAGCTATCATCGCCTCTCAGGAAAGACTGCAGGAGGACCTCGATGAGTCCGCCTTGGAAATCCAAGCAAATTTCCGCCTGCCGGAGGTATGGTTCACCGAATTTCCGGGGAGGTCGATTCCCGCGGCGGTGTTCGAATTCTCTCAGCATATCGGCCTGTTCGAGTTCGAAGAACGAGCCGGGCGTCTGTATGTCGTCAGGGAAGTTCAGCTTTCCCTGATTGCCGAGCCGTTTCCAGCCGACTCTTTCCAGGGTCAAATTGCCGATGGAGACGAGAACCGCCGGGTAGAAGAATTCGAGCAGCTGCTCCTGGCCGATTGGTATCGGCGGGCCGCCGGCAGGCATCATCGGGTGGAAACGGTTCTCGATGAATATTTCGACTGGGACGAAAACGGGAGGCTGGACGACGCCGAGACATATCGTGCCGGGGCCGTACTATTCAGGGACCAGATCAGATTCGGCATTGCGCGGCTCGGACCCGCAATCCGGGATCTTATCAATATAGATCAAGATCCGTATATCAGCTTCTTCGAGGCTGAAAACGCCTGGATCCAGACCAGAACCGACCAGTTCCCAGCCCACATAGCGGTGCAGGAGGAAAATTCAATGGCGGATATGAACCTCGATGGGTTTGTATCTTCCTTCGAAAGGGAGCTTTGGGGCCGCTTGCTGTCGATGGCGGCAATCCGGGTTCCGAACCCGCCCCGATATGACCGGGACGGCAATTCGGGTCCACAGGCAATTCGCGAATATGCCGACGCGAATCTCGACGGAAGGATATCCGAGCGGGAGTTGTATGATCTGGCAAGCGTTACGCGAAACCTCATCACTGGAACCGAGGTGGTCACTAATCCGCTGGAAGCCAGATACGATCTCGACGGCGACCACCTGTTGTGGCCGGGAGAGCGCGAAGCTGTTTTCGACGAGCTGATCGGTGAATTGCTGCCTGCGGCGATTAGGAACGACGGTGGCGAAATCAGGCGCTGGCTTATGCTCAGCGGACTGGATGAAAACGGCGACGGTGAGTTCAGCCCTGAGGAACTGGCTTTCTTCCAGATCGGAACCCTGAATCCCCGGGCATTCTTTTTCAAGCCTCCGGAATCCGAGCTTGAACGCCTGATCGATAACGATCCCGAGAACGGCCTCCTCGAACCCCATGAAATCTTCACATTTATCGACGGGGTTTTCGCCACAGCTCTCGAAAGCTGGCTTGATACCCCGGGGCCGGATGATCGGTACGCCTTGGATGCTGCGGGAATGGAAGATGAGTTTTCCTACAGCGCTGATGTGCTTCCGGATGTTGATGTAGACGATCCAATGAACATTGCGGTTCCCGAGCCGGTCATGCCCATGGCGAAAGTGAGCACCAGCGCCGCTCTGCGCAGTTCTTCCGCGGCACCACCGGATGATATGACCGAATCAGAGGAAGATCCGGCGAATTCGGGAGATGCTTCAGGCCAATCCGCAACTGAGCCGGTGAGCGTCGAAGATATGGAGGACGGATTAAGTCTGCAGGTGAATCTTCAGCCTGTTTTTCCCGTGCTCTATGAATATTATGTCCGGGCCCCGGTAGGGAACGTCCTGCTCAGCAATACGGGGACCAGCACCCTGAGGAATGTAAGCGCTAAGCTCAGGACGGTGCAATATATGGATATTCCCCTGACCGGTGAGACGGTTTCGTCGGTGGCCCCGGGCCAGCAGGCGTCGCTGAATCTCCGGGCGATGTTCAATTCGTCGATCCTGACGATCACCGAAGGCACGGCCATTGCAGCGGAGATCACCGTTTCGTATGAATCTGAACTGGGATCCGGTCAGCAGGTCCTGGGCGTCGTGCTACAGATTTACGATCGGAACGCTGTCCGCTGGGATGACGACCGCAAGGTCGCCGCGTATGTCACATCCCGGAACGCCGATTTCATCAATTTGTGCAGTTCTGCGGTTCGTATTGTGGAATCGCGCCGCCTATCCTCCATCAGCAGAAATTTCCAGGAGGCGATGGTTCTGTACAGCCTGCTGAGACTTCGCGATCCGGTATACCGGTCGGATCCGAGTTCTTCGTATTCGGTCCTCTCCGGAGACAGCAGCAGCATCGATTATGTGCGCTATCCGTTTCAAACCTGGAAAGACGGGGCGGGAGACTGCGACGACCTGTCGGTCCTCTACTGCACCATGCTCGAAACCCTGGGCATCCCGTCGGCGTTTGTAACCGTTCCCGGCCATATCCTTCCGGCCTTCAAACTGGAAATCGATTCCCGGCGGGCCGTACAGGAGTTTGATCACAGCGAAGACTTCATAATCGATGAAAACGGAGCTGTCTGGGTTCCCATAGAGGTAACTGTGCTGGATTACCACTTTTCGGAAGCATGGAATTCCGGAGCACTTACATGGCAGGACTACTATGAGCAGGGCAGCGCTTCGCTGATTCCCACCGTTGAAGCCTGGAAACTCTACGATCCGGTGCAATCGCCCTTCAGCGATAATCTGAACTACGACCTGGACGAAACCGGTCTGGCTGAGCTCTTCGGCGAAGATTTCGATGATTTCATCCGTTGGGAACTGAGCGACCGGGAATCAGATATTCTCGCTTCATTAGCATCCGAGACGTTATCGGATAACGCCCGGCTGCGCCTCTCCAATCGCCTCGGATGTCTGTATGCTTTATATGGGAAAACGGCTGATGCGGGGGAAATCCTCAATGGAATTCTGGAAATCAGCGAGTATCCGCCGGCACTGGTAAACCTTGGGAATATCTCCTTTCTCGAAGCACAATTTTCCCAGGCCGGACAGTATTACCGTCGGGCACTGGCGGTCCGCAGCGATTATCCCCAGGCAATTCTCGGAGCCGCCCGGGCTGATTACGAATTAGGCAACTTCGATACGGTGGCAAGTCTGTATTATCAGCTTGAGACGCTGGATCCGTCGCTGGCGGCCGATTACCGCTACCTGGACCGCAGCGGAAGTTCAACTGCCCAATCGAGGGCCAGCCGCAGCCTCAGTACCGAGGTGGAATGGGTGCAGACTGACGACTGATGGGGTTTGCTACCGGCTTTAAAAAAAGAAACGCAGACGGTGTACCAAGCCGTCTGCGCCATACCAGAAACCACGAAATGGACGGAATCACAAGGGGTTGTGACGCCATATTCGTTTAGGAGACTTACAAACTGGAATATATATTTCCCGAGTATAATCGTCAACTATTTTTATAAAAATATATTATTTTTTTTGTCAGGAATAACCTGGTGCCGTCCCAGGCAATATTCCCGTCATCAGGGACGCAAATCGGTCTCGATTGACATTCCGGAGCGATATCCGTAGGTTACAGTATACTAAATAAGCAAATACCGCCCTCATCCCGGTCATTAAAGTGTCCGGGCACCGGAGGAGAATCATAATGAAAACCGTTCCTTTTTCCAGACGGCAACTCGAAGATATCGTTTCGGAATATCCGACCCCGTTTTACCTGTATGATGAGAAAGCCATACGGGAGAACGCCCGGGAAATGTATTCGGCATTTTCCTGGGTTCCCGGCGGGTTCAAGAATTACTATGCGGTGAAAGCCCTGCCGAATCCCCATGTACTCAAGCTCGTTCGTGAAGAGGGCATGGGGATGGACTGTTCTTCGCTGGCGGAACTGATCCTGGCGGAGCGGCTGGGAATCCGCGGTGAAGATATCATGTTCACCTCCAATGACACCCCCTCCAGGGAATACGCAAAAGCCAGGGAGCTCGGAGCCGTAATCAATCTCGACGACATCACCCACATCGACTATCTCGATGAGTGCTGCGGAATGCCGGAATTAATCAGTTTCCGTTATAATCCCGGCCCCCTGAGAGAGGGTAATGCGATAATCGGTAAGCCCGAAGAGGCGAAATACGGTTTGACCAGGGAGCAGCTTTTCGAAGCGTATGAACTCGCAAGGCAGCGTGGTTCCACCCGGTTCGCCCTGCATACCATGGTCGCCAGCAATGAGCTCGATCCTGATTTTTTTATCGAAACCGCCCGGATGCTGTTCGAATTGGTCCTGGAACTCAAAGAGCGCCTGGACATCCGCATCGAGTTTGTAAATCTCGGCGGAGGCATCGGCATACCGTACCGCCCGGAGCAGGAGGCGGTGGATTTCCAGCGGGTGTCCCGGGGCGTGAAAGCCGCCTACGATGAAATGATCGTCCCTGC
>CAWZYW010000203.1:0-5292 GCA_963966255.1 uncultured Salinispira sp.
CTTTGGTCTCGTTGCCGCTCCTTCGAGAAATCGGGGTAGGCATCGCCCGATCGGTGTTCGGGAATTCCCAGGCATTGCTGGATCAGGCGGTATATGATTCATCTGCCATTGATGAAGCGACTCTGGAAGCTTATCGCCGGGGAAGCGAGGTTCGAAACTGGGACCGGGCTCTGTGGCAATTTACCCTCTCTTCCCGCTCCGTCGATGGCGAAGAACTTGCGGCCCGGCTGTCTCCCCGGGTGGGCTCCGGGGAACTGCCGGTGTATATCATCACCGGCGATTCCGATGAGATTGTCGATCCCCAGGACAGCCTCGCCCTGCATCTTCTGCTTCCCGGCAGCCTCTTTTCGGCCATCCCCGCCACCGGCCATGTAGCGTTCCAGGAACGACCGGCAGAGTTTCTCAGCCTGGCTCTTCCCTGGCTACTAAAAACTGGCGGCGTCCGTTAAATCTCGCTGCGAAAAGCAGCAGGGCCAAGATCGGCACGGCAACCATAATCCCGACGATCTGTTGATAGCTGCCGAGGGCATCGTAGATCATGCCACCGACCGCCGGACCCACCAAAGCGGCCAGGCCGTACGCAGTGAAAATCAGGGGGTAGACGGTACTGATCGCACCGCTGCCGAAATGCCGCTCGGTAAACGCACCATAAAGAACTAGCGATGCACCGAACTGAAATCCGGTGATCACAACCGCGATGAGGAACAGAACTTGTCCGCCGGCAATCCCCGGTGATATCAGCAGCAGAAGAAATCCGCCGGACATCACTGCCAGACTGAGGGGAATGGCTTTTTGGCCCAGTTTATCCATGAGGCTTCCCCAGATCAGCCTGCCGGTGGAATTTCCCAACGCCAGGAAGCTGACTCCCAAAGCCGCCGCATTTCCCATGGAAAAATCCCGACCGATGGCACCGATGCTTCCAATGATCAGTAATCCCCCCAGGGTCGCCAGGAACATGGTTCCGTACAGAACCCAGAAGTCAGTTCGCACCACTACTTCCGCAATGCGCAAATGCTTCACCGATCCGGTTTTGAATGACCACCAGACTTCATCGGGATATTTCTGAATCAAGGCGGCGATTACAAGCACCACCCCGCCGCCAAGACCGATTACCGTAAGAAGAGAAGACAAACCCATTCCCGATGCTCCGAGGGACCTGACTACGAAGGCGGCCAGGATAGCTCCACCCCCAAAGCCCATTACTGCCAGACCGGTAACAGTGCCCTTTATCTGGGGGAACCAGGAGGTCGCGGTGGAAAGCGGCACCACATATCCCGCGGCAATGGCAATGCCCAGCATCGGACCGAGAGCTATAAACACCAGCGGATATGAATCACCGGCAAAACCGGCCAGAGCATATGCGCCTGCAAACAATAAGGCCGAGCATAGGGTGAGCACCCGGGGGCCGAATTTCCTCAGAAGGCGTCCTGCGGGGATGGTGCCGGCGGCGAACACCCCGATAGCCACCCCGTAAATACTCTGGGTCTGCACAGAATTGAGACCGAACTGAGTGCCGAACAGAATCGCCAGTTCAGACCATGCATAAATCGACCCAAGGATCATTTGAATCGCGATGCCGGAAATTAGAATCAGGTATTTCTTCATGCTGCCCCCGTAGATCTGTCTTTTCGAAATGCCAGTCTGCGCCGGATCAAGGCTTTTTCAGGTACAATTATTCACGGTTGATAGAGTCCGATAAAATCGAGCAGTTCGCCGATATTTCGGTGCGCCTCAAACTTGTGGCGAAGCGGCTTTTCACGGTGGACTTCGTAGTGATTCACTCGACCTACCCGTTTCACCTTTAAGACTCCCACCTGCACCAGATCTCTGACAATGCGCTGGACGGCCCTTTCGGTGATTCCCACCTGGGAAGCTACCTCACGCATGGGAATATTCGGATGATGAGCCAGATAGAAGAGAACATGGGAATGGTTGGTAAAAAAAGTCCATGTATTGTGTTTCGCGAAATCCTTCACGCGATTTTTATATCACGAATTATTTGTCGTGAATAGGGTGTCGTCAGACTACTCACCACCCCCACTATTTTTCGGCTAATTTAAGGGATATACCAGAGCCTCAACGCTATCTGAAATTTTAAAACCTTCCTGCTCATAGAGTTTCAAGGCATCCCGATTATCAGCATTCACACACAGTGAAGCCGGGAGTCCAAACTCATCTTGAGCCCGACGGACCGTCTCACGCAGCAATGCCCTTCCTATCCCGCCACCGCGATACTCCCGTTCAACCGCGATAGGGCCGATAAAGGCCCAGGCTCTATCTGGTTGCTCATCCCTAACCGCCCGAATGATACCGAGGGTTTTGTTTTCCATCTCCGCCGAAATGCAGAGCCGAGGTACGTGCCAGGACTCACTGGCGATTGAGACGAACTCTTCCGCACTGCGCGGATGGGAACCTTTCAGCTCGGAAAATGCGCGGTTACGAATTTCAGCCCAGCGCGACGCATCCTCGGGAAACCTGGCATCCTTGAGAATCAGACCGTCGGGGAACTTCGGTGGATCAATCGGAGCACACTCCCTTTCAAGAACATACACCGATCGTTCATACTGGTAGCCAAGCTGGGTTTTCAGAAAATTGAGGAGTTCATCACAAGTATCCGGTAGAAAGAGGGTGAGGGCCGAACCCTCCGGAAAATCGGAATCTGATAGCAGCCGGACCATTTCCCGATGAAGCATCCGATACACATTCTTCTCATTTGTGGTGCAGTGAAAGATCCGAACCCGCAGATTTTTCATTACAGAAAACACTGCGATGATGGTTCCGCGCTGATCCCTGGCAACCAAACAGATATCTTTCGCGATATCAAATTCGGATAGATCATCCTCTGAAAGAAATGATTCATCATGTTCGTATCTATGCTTCCGGAGGTATTGAACAATCTCCATCACATCATCTGTGCAGGCTGGTTTTATCTGATACGATTTATTCATTTTCCCTCCGTTGTACAACCGCACATCTTCAGAGGATCGAGAGCTTCTTGCCGGTATATAACGAATTTTCTATATTCATTGGATGAAGAACGCACTGCCGAAATCCTTTTTCGATTTAATTTCCAGCTCCGAAAAACCGGTCCTGGTTGATTTTTACGCCGACTGGTGCGGTCCCTGCAAAATGGTCTCTCCGGTCATCAAACAAATCGCCGGCGAGTACCGGGGCAAGATTCTCACGGTAAAAATCGATGTGGACCGGAAGCCGGAGGTTGCCGGTCGATATCAGATTACCAGCATTCCCACGATTATGCTCTTTAAAAACGGAAATCCTGTCATGCGGCTGCAAGGGGCGCATCCGTATCAATCCATGAAAAATGAAATTGAACGAGCGCTGAAGTAATTTCATGATTTGGATAAGGAGCTGCGGGGATCACCATACCATGATACTCTGGAGGAAAGTTCATTGGAGAGATCATGGATATTACAAATTTGAAATCAAACTGGGAACTCGAAATCGAATCAGACCAGAAAAAGGGTGCGGAGATCCCGCCCTACCAGAAAGCGCCCGCTGAAGGGGCCAAACGGATTTCACTTCTTGAATCTGATTTTAGTGAGCATCGGGGTAGTGACCTGGTGGATGTCATTCTGCATCGTCGCAGCGAGAGAAAATATACCGGCGAGGGGCTCAGCCTGGCCGAGCTGAACTGGCTGTTGTTCGCGACCCAGGGCGTGCAACAAGCGATGAACCGGGGAAGTTTTCGGCCAAGCCCATCTGCCGGGGCAAGGCATCCCTTCGAAAGTTACATAGCGGTTTTCGATGTCGCAGGCATAGAGCCGGGACTGTACCGCTACCTGCCATATGATAACGAACTGGAACTTATCGAACAGTCGGATGATCTTCGCCAGCGTGCCCAGGAGGCACTAAACGGGCAGGGATGGAATGCTCCGGTACTCTTTTTCTGGACCGCGGTTCCTTACCGGACCCATTGGAGATATCCGGGGCGTATGCCGAAACTGGTCGCCCTCGATGCGGGACACCTTTGCCAGAATCTGTATCTGGCCTGCGGTGCCATCGGTTGCGGTACCTGCGGAATCGGCGCGTATGATCAGGAACTGGGAGACCGGCTTTTAGGAGTCGATGGAGAAAACGAACTGCTAGTGTATGCGGCACCGGTGGGCAAGATAGCGCGATAAGATCAAACCTGCGATTCCCCGGCGGGGAATCCTTCCGGGCGAACCGCAGGTGAAATTAAATCAGGCGTGCTGATTTTTCAATGATTGCAGCCGCCTCCATGGCCTCTGCCATGACCCTTTCCATTCCCGTGATGATTGCCGGAACCATGGCCGTGGCCGTGGTGCTCCTCGCAAATGCCGCTGTCGCTGCTGAGGGCGATCTCATCCGAGGCCAGACGCTTTCTCAGTTCTGCAAGGCTGATTGTCGAATCTCCGATAAAGCGTACTTCGATATTTGCTGCGCTCAGGCGGCCTATCGCCCCCCGGCCCATTCCGGCACTGATTACCCGGCCGACTCCCATACCAAGAAGCTCGTCCACCGGGGCGCAGCGATGTCCCCCCACCTGCTCCTTTCTCGACCAGTACTCCAGCTCATCTTTCTCTTCCCCGAAAATGGCGAAGAAGGGAGCTGAACCGAAATGGCCGGAAATACGGCTGGCTTCCGAATCTTGAATTACCGGAACTGCTGTCTTCATGTTTTCCTCCTGAACCACGACATATCGCGGTTTCTGAATATCAGATCGATCTACTGCTTATACTTCGAAACAGGGATTACCCGGTCGCTGCTCTTTGCGTATTTCCAGCGCCAATCCGCCCACCAGGGCGGCCGCCACCTTTTCTCTGGCAGATTTAAGCGTCAGGGCGAATGATTGGCGGGATACGCCCATGCTCTCTGCGGCATCGGCCTGATAGAGCTTCTCCAGATCAGCCAGTCGAAGAGCCTCGAACTCATCCATTTCCAGCACTGCTGTTTCGAGTTGGCTCATGGGAATTCCCCTTGGCTTGAAATACCAGGCTCCGGGTTGGCCGTGGATAATCCTGCACCGCTTTATTCTTGGCATATGCTAATTATCATTTAAAACAATGTAAATGTCCAGAGATTCAGCAACGATCAACTGCATATCGAGATCATTCCATTGTCTTTTGGTGGGCAATACGGAGGCAGGCGGGAACAAGTCCGATGAGTCTGCTATTCAGGACAACGCGAAACTATCGGCGGGTCCCTTACCCGGGGACCCATCCGGTCATCACCCCCCGGGATTTACGTCCCTCTGCTCCAGATACCAGAAAATCAGGCTGTCGGAAAATGCGGGGTTGGTCTGTATATAAT
>CAWZYW010000204.1:0-5284 GCA_963966255.1 uncultured Salinispira sp.
GGGAAGCCCGTTTCGAGGTTCACCCTGGTCCAGAGGTTGGCGTTGTCCAGGTCGCGCTGGAATGCCGAGCGGGAGACGCCGTCTTCCCGTTCCTGCGCGCCGCCGGAGATGACGATGAGCTCGCATCCGGTGGCATTGGCCACGATGCGGGCCAGGCTCCCCAGGTTGGTGAAGTAGGTCTTCCAGATCTCGGTGCCCGCCGGATCGGGAGTGTCCTGCTGGACCAGCCTCCGGAGGGTTTTGGCGACCGCCATGGGATCTCCCTGCAGCTCGGCGGGCACGTCTCCGGCTTCCTGGCGCCGCCGCACCAGGTTTCGCAGGCCCATGAGCGAGCTTTTCATTTCGGCGCAGCCGGTGGAACCGCAACCGCAAAGGTCCGCATCGGAGGATGAGTCGGTCTGGATATGCCCCAGCTCTGTGGCCGGCAAGGGGCCGACCAGAAGATCGCCCTTCACGATAATCGCCCCTCCCAGCCCCGTGCCGGTAATCAGCTGGACCATCATCGGGGAGGCTTCCCCCTTTTCCGAGCGCACCCGGTATTCCCGGTAGGCAGCGGCGTCGCCGTCATTCAGGAGAACCGCCGGTACGCCCAGGGTGTCCGAGAGTATCTGTTTCACGTTAACTCCCAGCCAGGACTCATCGATGTTGGTGGGATATACGCACATCCCCTCCAGGTCCACCGGCGTCGGGCAGCACGCGCCGGCGCCTGTCAGATCCGCCGGGCTTACCCCGTGTTCCGCCAGGATTTCCGTCACCGCGGCCTTGATGACCTCCATGGTGGCGCCGGGGCCTTCGTTAGCCCGGGAAGGATAGTCTTTCCGGACGCCGATAATTCCCTGAACGCTTTCGTACAGTCCCAGCTTAACGGTGCTGGCCCCGATATCCACTCCGATGAAATAACTCATAATTCCGCTCCGATTCCGCAAGCAGGGATCCTGCCGGCTGTAGTGCTGTATCTCCATCTTATACCAAAGCGTAGCTTCGTGTGGCTGTAATTTTCATGCGGCTATGGGGATTTTACGGGTTTTTTCAGTTTCTCGCTTGACAGATGGAATTATCAGGTGTACTAGTGTATTATTGTACTAAGGTAACAGTACAATAATACAACCGGGAATGCCCGGTTCGAGGAGGCGGCTATGTCGATGATCGATGTTTCCAACCTGTCGTACACCTACAAGAAGGGTACCGTGAAAGCGGTAAATGATGTGAGTTTCCAGATCGGGAAGGGTGAAATTTTCGGCTTCCTGGGCCCCAGTGGGGCGGGAAAATCAACCACCCAGGCGATACTGGCGGGCCTGTTGTCGATACAGTCCGGAACCATCTCAATCGACGGTAACCGCAGAAGCGGAAGTCCCGGAAAGGATTTCTTTAACCGCATAGGCATGGGTTTTGAAATCCCGAATGTCTACAAAAAGCTCAGCGGCCTCGACAATCTGAAATTCCACGCCCAGCTCTACGACCGGGAGACCATGGATCCCATGGAAGTGCTGGAAATGGTGGGCCTGGCCGAAGACGCGGATAAAAAAGCCGGTCAATACTCCAAGGGCATGAAGCAGCGCCTGGGTTTTGCGCGATCGATGATCAACAATCCGGATATCTGGTTCCTGGACGAACCGACCATGGGACTGGACCCGACCACCGCCAACAGCATCAAATCGATAATCAGGCGTCGGCAGGCAGAAGGGACGACCATTTTCCTGACTACCCATAACATGTTCGTCGCCGATGAGCTCTGCGACCAGGTTGCTTTTATCGTGGACGGCGCTTTGGTGGCAGTGGACAGCCCCAAGAACCTGAAACTTAAATTCGGAAAGCCGGTTGCCAGGGTGGAATATCTGGACGGCGGTGAAATGAAGGAACATGAGTTCAGCATGGAAGGACAGGGCAAGGCGGAGCTTCAACAGTTCATCGGTGCCCATGACGTGAAAACCATCCACTCCCTGGAACCGTCGCTTGAGGATATTTTTATCAAACTCACCGGCCGGGGACTCGAATAGGAGGATGCCATGAAAAAGCTCGGCAATCTTCTGCGCAAGGATATCGTTCTGGGCATCAAGGACGTCTTTCTATTGCTTGAAATCGTATTTTCGGTGATTTTTATGCTGGTCCTGCTGTTTCTCATTCCCGAGGAGATTCGCACCGAGGGCCATGTATACATCTGGGATCGCACCGGTATCATCGAGGATTTCGTCACGGACTACGTTCCGGATCACGAACAGAGCCTGGGAGAATATTTCGTCTCCAATCGGGTGGATCTCATCGCGGGCATCACCGATGACCGAAATGCCGTGGGGCTTATCATAAACGCCGCCGGGCAGGAACGGTATGAGGTGGAGATGCTCTCTCAGCCGTATACCAAGGAATCGCTGGCCCGGTTTATCGAAGCGGATATGGAAGACCTGATGAATATTCTTCAGCCGCCAATGGGCAGATATCCCGCCGACGTATACGCATCGGTACGGGTCGAGGCGTTCCAGCGGGGGGTGGATGAAATCCAGCCGTTTAATCAGAGCCTGCTGGCCCCGGTAATCGTGTTCAACATCGGACTCATCGGCCTGTTCGCCATGGTGTCCCTTATCGGACAGGAGCGGATGGACGCGACCCTCAGGGCTTATCGGCTCTCTCCCAGCGGTCTGGGGCTATTCCTGCTCAGTAAGAACATCGTGATTACCGGTGTGAGCATACTGAATTTCAGCATTCTCTACCTGCCGATCATGGGGTTCTCGGGCTATCTGGAAGCGCTGTCAGTGATGATAGTTACGGTGATTGCAATGTCTTCCATCGGTGTCGCCCTGGCGACGTTTTATCAGGGACCGCTGGAAGCCATCGGGTGGGTTTTTGTCCTGATGCTGCTCTTTGCTCTTCCGGGGGTTTCGCTGCTGAATCCGGTTTTTTCCCCTGGGTGGCTGCAGGCGATTCCCACCTTCCACAGCCTGTTCGGCCTGGACGCGGCCATGTTTCCTGACAATAACGCGGACTTGATCTGGCGGAGCGTCGGCATCCTGGCCCTGCTGTCGGCAGTACTGGTCCCTCTGACCGGGGTGCTGTTTACGTCCCGCATTCAAAAGGAGGCCTGAGATGAAACAGTTATGGAGAATTTTCCTGTTCGATATCAGGATGAGTTTCAAGAACTTCATGGGTGCCTACCTGCTCATCATCCCCATGGTGATACTGCTGATACTCAGAAGTTTCCTGCCGGCGGTGGACAGCTCTTCGGCGAATTTCGCCGTCATCAACGAAGGTCCTAACGCAGTAGATCGGGAACTGATCGCCACCCTCGATGAAATCGGCGATGTATCATTCTATTCGACCATCGAGGAGCTCGAGGACCGGATGGCCGCAATAGGCGAAATCGAAGGGTTGTACTGGGACCCGGTGGCCGGACAGTATGTCTCTCTGGTGGAGAAGACCGGTGAGGACAACGAACTGTTCACCCTGGCAGCCCGCTACATCCGCCAGCAGTACCTGGGCGATAACTATCCCGAACTCCCCCGGATGGTCAGCTTCAGCGCTGCGGTCCCCCCGGAGCTTTCGGACCGTACCGAGATATCTCCGGTGGCAACCATGGGCGGTTCGCTGTTTATCGTTTTTATCTCAATCATGACCGCGTTTATGATGGGCCTGGCAATCGTCGAGGATAAAGATCAGGGGACCATTCTGGCGCTGCGCATCAGTCCGGTTTCCAGCAGTGATTACTATATCGGCAGAAGCCTCTTTCCCTTCCTGGTGACAATCGCATATTCGATCATCGGGGTTTTTATGCTGGGTCTTGCCGGGATCAATATAATGCAAATGCTTACGGTGGTGATTCCGTCCTTCGCAACGGCCATGGTCCTGGGGCTGTTTATCGGAGGCATGGGGAAGAATGAAATCGAAGCTATGGGCATTGGCAAAGTATCTGCCATGCTGTTTATGTTCGTCCTGGTTGCCGCGGCACTGCTGCCTGATAATTGGCATTGGACCCTCTGGTGGATGCCGGTGTACTGGATCTTCGATGCATTGGAAGAGGTTTTCATCCAGCAGGCCGACTGGTTCTCGGTTGGCTGGAAATCCCTTTTGGCATTGGCGCTGGCGGGTGGGTATTTCCTCCTGCTGAGAAAGCGCATCGTGCGCGGCCTGGGAGCCACCGAATAGTCCCGGCATTTGGCTCGGGATAATACGATGCTATCAATTGGGGCCATAAGGCCCCGAAGGAGAACAATATGCTGTATTTAGGTATTTTTCTGTTGGTCTACGGGGCGTTCTGTCTGCTGCTCGCCATCTTCAAGTTTCCGTTCCTGTGGAACATCGGCAAAATCCAGGGTTTCGTGAAGCTGCTGGGGGAGACCGGAACCACGATTTTTATCGGCGTATGGGGTGTGGTGGCTTTGGGCTTCGGCATCTGGCTGACGTTTTTCCTGGGATAACCCGCTGATATCGGCCCGCTGAGAATCATCCGGCTGCGGTGTTCCGGATTGCACTTGGAACCGCAAACAAAGCTGGGTAGCTTGTTCCGAGGGGCCGCATATGAATCGAACAACCTATCTTTCTGCAGGCATGGACCGCAGGAGGCACCGGCGCAAGGCCGGACTCCTGTGGCTCCTGCTGCTTTATTCCGTCCCGGTGAGTGCTCTTGTCAGCCCGGGGGTACAGCATTTCCGGTTCTGGGCGGCGGCTTTTGAAGCATTGAGGTATTCAGGCTTGTTCCAATGATGTGATACCCTCACAGATAATGGATGCACTCAATACCCCTCAAAGCAGACAACAAAGCGATGACCCCGGAACGGATTTATTAACAAAGATTTCTGATGTTCTCAAGACTTCCTTTGGATATGATGAATTCAGACCTCCCCAGGCCGAAATTATAACCCGACTGCTCTCCGGCGGTGACTGCGTGATTCTCATGCCCACCGGCGGGGGCAAGTCCCTATGCTATCAGCTGCCGGCACTGATTCTAGACGGATGCGCCCTGGTCATCTCCCCGCTGATTTCGCTGATGAAGGACCAGGTCAATGCCCTGAATGCCAACGGCATTCCCGCGGCGTTCTATAACTCCAGTCAGGACGAGGATGAATCTGAGCTGGTATTGACGGGGTTGCGGGAGGGAACCCTTAAGCTTCTGTATGTCAGTCCCGAGAGGGCCCTGAGCCCGGGCTTCGCAAGCTTATTAGGAGAGATCAAGGTCTCTCTCCTGGCAATCGATGAGGCCCATTGCGTCTCAAGCTGGGGACACAGCTTCCGTCCCGAGTACCGTAAGCTCCATCGACTTGATGAACAAGTCCCCGGCGTACCGGTGGAGGTCCTC
>CAWZYW010000205.1:0-5284 GCA_963966255.1 uncultured Salinispira sp.
TGTGTATAAGAGACAGAGGTGAAAGTGTATCTGGATGACATCGGTGCACTGGTTTTGCGGATATACCCCGCCGGGCGTCGTGCCGCCATGAGCGTTTCGCTGTTCAACGACGAACTGTACACCCGTATCCCCCTGGGGCTTCCCGTCGATCAGATTATCGAAATGGAAGTACCGGCCATACTTGAACTGAGTTCCGGCCGGATTCCATGGGAGGAACTCTTTCCCCCGGAGGATACTTCGGCATATGCACCATTGAGGGATATTCTGGGGGAAATGAGGGCGGTTCTGCCCTTCCTGCCGGATGCCGATGACGGTGCCATGGACGAGAACGGAAATCTGGTCCGCATCGAAAATTTGAGAATAAACGACTTGCCGGGCTTCAATTGCTCCGGTTTTGCCAAATTCCTCAGCGACGGGGTGTTTGCCGGGATCACCGGTGAATATATGCGCATCGATGATTTGAAAATCAAGCATCCCGAGTTCCGGGGTAACGATATCTCACTTGAATATGAGGACCAGAGGGACCCCTATTTTGGTTTGGATTGGACCAGGAACATCGCCGTTGCCATCGCAAGCGCTGCCGGGGAAGAAGTTTCGGGACCAGAGTCGGCTGACCTGAGAGATATTCCCTGGTATTCCTATACCGAGGATGTGGGCTACCGGGTGGAGGATCTGATTCCGGTGCTATACCTCCAGGCGGTTCGTCAGCCCGGAAGATTTTATCTCGGGAGCATAAACGGCGAGTTCGGCAGCGAACCGGTGCTGTGGCAGCATTATCATATTGTCGTGCTCTTTCCGTACTTCGATGAGGCGGGGACGTTTCGGATTGCGGTTCTCGAGCGGAATGTCGAAAGTTCGGTGGCCTCGCTTCAGCGGCGGTATTCCGGCGAATATGTTCACCTGGTGGGAATTCGTCCCGCATCTGATTTTATCTTGCCGGAAATCAGGATGACCCAATAGGCCGGTTCGGCAGGCTTTTTTTTCCGAATACGAGATTTTCCTCTTTTCCCGATTGAAAAGGGGGTTTTTGGAAGATATGCTCTAGGTCGATATGTATTTCAAGGGCTTTATACGGGTTCTGCTGCTACTGATGTTCGCCGCGCAGCTGACCGGTCAGAATTCAAACGATCTCCTTTACCGCAGGGCCCGGGAAGACTTTTCCCAGGGCCGATATCTTCGTGCCCGGGAACAGCTGAACAGGCTGATCGATTCGGACGGAGTATCCGGCGAATTGGGAGACTATCTGGTGCTCCGGGCGCTCAGCATCGCGTACGGCGCTAAATCTTCCGACGCATTTCGTATGGCCAGAAGAGACCTTCTTCTGGCGGCCCAGCGGCCACCCGCCGGAGAATACGTCCGGAACCTCCCGTTTTGGAAGTCGGAAATCGAGCTCCTGGCCGGTGAACAGACCACCGCCCTGGAGGTCCTCAGCACATGGCTGGATTCCGAAGACGCCCCTGCTCCTTCGGAGGAAATGTTCGTCAGCGCCTGGCAGCGCCGTTTTGATCTCGAGCGGGAGATTCTGGGTCTTTCGTCCGCCGCCGGGTCATTATCCGCAGGGTTGAACCGCATTTGGAACGACGAATCCCTGGTTTCTGACCAGATGGAGCTGTTGCTGGCAGAAACCCGCATCTCCCTGGGAGATTATCGCGGGGGGATTGATGATTTGAAACCAAGGCTTACGGCCCACGCCGATGCATCGGATTATCGGCGGCTGGTTTTCTTCCTTGCTGAGATGCGCTATCTCCTGGCAGGCCAATCCGACGCTGACCAACGCGAATCACTTCTGGATGAGTCGGAAGTGGCCTATCTGTCCCTTCTTGAAGAAGGTGACGACATTTCCCTTGGGTCGTACCTGAGACTGTTCGATTACTACCGCAACGAGGGGGATGAAGATGCCCTGCTGGCGTTCGCCCGCCGCGCTGAATCTGCTTTAGCCGCCGAGCCTGCGGTTCTCCGGGCGTTTTACGAACGAATCGTCACCGATGCCTATTCCCGGGGAGATATAGCGCTCACCCTCGAATATCTGAATCGGCTTGGAGCCTTCCCGGCGGAAGAACGGGGGTTTGTGGCCCCCTATTATCAGGCCTTATTGATAGCCGACGATAATCCCCGGCAGGCCCTGGACATCATCGAGGGATACTACCGGGAAGGCGGAGCGATTCATCCCTGGCTTGAGTTCCTGCGCGCCGAGAGAAGGTATCAGCTCGGCGAATACAACGGGAGCATCGAACTGCTGGCATCAATTCTCGATTCCGCGATAGATGATGATGGCCTGCTGAGCCAGGCGACCATCCTGCTGGCCCACAATCGATATGCACTGCAGGATGACGAAGGCGCCCTTGAGGCCCTGGACGGTCTCGGGGAGTATCCGACGCCGGCTTCCCGAAGCCTTCGCAGCAGGATTTATGCCGACCGCAGGCAATATGCCGCGGCGGCCCGGGAGCTCGAAGCTCTGATCGGAGGCGAGTTCTGGGATTCGGGAAGGGATCTGGAATATCTGCAATACCTTCTGTCCGCCCGGCAGTTCGGCAGGCTTATCGATTATTACGGAGGTCTTGAAAACCCCGGGGACGGTGAAGACTATGTGTATGCCCTGGCCCTGATACAGAGCGGCGGATTGCAGGCAGGCTACGAAATATTTCGGAGCCTGGTCGATGGAGCCGGCACTTCATTCCGGGACGATGCATCCCAGGAGCTCTATTACTATGCCCGGTATTATCTGGGTTGGAGTGCGTACCGGCTCTCCCGGGATCGGGAGGCCGCCGACGCGTACTGGAGCCTTCTGGACAGTGATTTTGCCCGGGAACTCCACGGCCGCGCCGCCTACGAAGGCGCCTGGGCCGCCATCCAGAGCGGGGAATACGCCGAGGCCCTGGCGTTTATCGACCGGCTGGAAGCTTTTGACGGCAATCATCCCTCGGCGGGCAGTTACGCCCTTGAGGGGGCCTATCTCCGGGGTAAAATCCTGCGCCTGCTGGGCCGGAATGAGGCCGCCGGGCGGCAGTTCGCCGATTTTCAGCGGCGCAATCCTCGGCATCCCCAGGCCGACGACGCCCTCTTTGATTACGCCAGGATCCTCATTTCCGACGGACAGATCGACCGGGGCATCGCGGTTCTCGACGATTTCGCCCTGAGCTATCCCGATTCCCCTATTTCGGCTCTGGCGGCTTTCACCCGGGCCCGGGCGTACTATGACGCCGGGGAGTATCGGGAGGCCCGTAATGCCTTTACCCGCTACCGGCAGAGTTACCGGGGAGCGCCGGATATCGATGCGGCTCTGTATTATAGTGCCCTGGCATCCCGGCGCCTGGAGGAAGCCGGGGCGGCCCAGCTCTACCTTCGTGGAATCCTGGATGAACACCGGGACGGGTTTTACGCCCAGCCGGCCCGGTATGAACTGGCCACCCTCCTTGATGAACGGCGCAACTACCGCCAGGCCCTGGACGCGTACCGGCAGTACCTGGAAGGAAGCGTCGCCGATACCACCCGTCGCCAGATTCTCCAGCGCATCGGGGAGCTGGAACGCATTGTCCAGGGAGAAGACGCCGAGGCCGCAGCTCTTTGGACGACCATCGAAGCCGATCCGTCTCTTCAACGCTCGGCCACCCGCCGTGCCCTGGGTGACCTGGGCCGTCTGATTATCATCAGCCGGGGCGGCGTTTCGTCCCGCATGAACGATTTGCTGGAATTACTCGCGACAATGGCCGATTCGGTGGACGAGCATCCCTCCGACGCCGCCGGGGCCCGCTATCTCCTGGGCCGACGCTTCCTGCAGCAGGCTTTATACCGTGAGGCGGCCGGCAGTTTTCTCGCAGCCGCGTCAGCTGATCCCCGCAATGGCGAACTGGCCTCGGAAAGCCTGTATTTTGCCCTGGAGGCGTATTACACCCTGGGTGACCAGGCCAGCGCCGCCGCAATTCTGGTTCAAATGGAGAGCTCCTATCCCGACAGTGCCTGGACCAGTCAGGCCAGGGCTCTGATGCAGCGTGATTCGTCCCCGGGAGGCTCCCAGTGATATGTGTACGATTCCCCGGTTCAGCTGACTCCTTTCGAAGCGCCTGCCGGTTTCTTTTCTGCGTGTTTATCATCTCAATGCTGCCGATTGTTTCCATCGGTGCACAGGAATCTCCTTCCGAAGCTCAGGGCCCGGCTGCAGGAGATGAGTATCTCGGCGGCGCTTTTTTCTCCGGTGATCTTCAGGCTCCGCAGGATACGGTGTTTTTGCTTCCTGATGTGATAGTCGACCTCGCCGATCCCGAATATGAAGATGTGGAAACCTTGCTGCTGGGCACCGAACGGCGTCAGGCCTCTTTTTCCCTGTTGCCGGACTTGGGTGACATCGGAACCCTTACGGGTGCCCAGCCCCTCGATGCTGAAATACAAGAAGACCCCGAAGCCGTTGCGGATCTATGGTCAGGGGAGATCGCCTTTAGTGCCGGATATCCCCTCGGGGGGAGTCTATCCGGTGATATCCGCTTTGATGGACCCTCCGGAGATGTCTTTATCTTCCAGATGGATAATCGCTACCGGGACGGCAGCCAGTATTCCAGCTATCGCCCCCGTACAGACGGGTTCGCAAGCCGCAGTCACCTGCTGGAACTGGGATACCGCGGTGAGGGGCTATTCGATTTCGGCAGTCTCGGCTTAAGCATGAGTGAAGACGGGCTCCAGGATCTGGCGGCGGGATCATTGATCCGGGTCAACGCCCTGGACCTGGCGAGCAGTTTTTCCCTTCTGCAGCGCGATCTCAGTTGGGGGTTGCTGGATATCCGCACGGATGTATCCGGAAAGTGGGAGTCCAGGCGCGTCCGAAACGCCGGCGAGGTGCAAAGCAGCTCCTCCGCGGATGTGATCTCTGCGGATCTGGGCCTGACCGGAAGCATTGTCCGACGGAACGCCGGATTTGATCTCGGCTTCAACTGGCAGCCCTGGCTCGAGAACAGCGGCAGTACCGGGGCCGAGGGAAATCCGGGGCAGATCCGCGGCCGACTCTCCGCCAGCCTGGGAATAAGCGAAGCCGCAGAATTTCACGTCGCGTGGCTGCCCGGATTGTATGGCTCCGGTTGGGCTCCGGCGGATTTTATCGTGGATCTGGAATTAGTCCCCATCGCCCCCTGGCGCCTCCGGGCTGCAGCAGGCCTGACCAGCAGAACGGGGGACTGGGCGGAACTCCAGCGGGATTATCCGCTGCATCTCATTCCGTTCGCCCTGAGCGACGGGCTCCACGAACAATACTGGTTCGCGGATCTGTTCCTCTTGCTGTCTCTTATACACATCTGAC
>CAWZYW010000206.1:0-5274 GCA_963966255.1 uncultured Salinispira sp.
GGGCAGCGCCCGAGAAGTCTTGGGCCAAGGCGCAATCCTCCGTGCTCCGGCCAATAACGGTAGCGGGTGTAAGCGATTTCATCGGTCAGGCGTTGCCAGGGGACCTGGGCATTGATCTCCCCGGCCCGCAGGGCCGGAAGCTCGGGTTCCTGGTATTCCATACAGGAAGACAGCGTCAGCAGCAGAACTGCGGCGGCAGCCGCGCACCAAGAAACGCTCCCTTGTTTCATCGTCATCTCCTTCACCGGATCGGGGAGATCAGCCATCATTCCCGGAGGATTGCCCGGAGAAGTTCTCAGGAATCAGGATGGTGAAGTGGGTTCCCTTGCCCTCCTGGGTCCAGACGCTGATGCGGCCGCCCATTTCGGCGATACCCGCCTGCACGGCATCCAGTCCCACACCCCGGCCGGACAGCTCGTCGGCTGAATCCCGGGTGCTGAACCCCGGGCTGAACAGGATCTTCACAAGATCCTGCCGGCTGAGCCGCTTCCCTTCCTCAATCAGGCCCCGCCTCTCGGCACGGGCACGAACCGCATCGAAATCGATCCCGCGTCCGTCGTCGGCCACGATGATTTTATACCCGCCGTCTTCGGTCCGGGAAAATATGAACTCGATGCGGCCTTCCTCGTCCTTGCCGACGGCAAGGCGCTCATAGCGTTCTTCCAGGCCGTGATCGACGGCGTTTCGCACCAGATGGATAAGCAGCGGGCGAAGAGACCGGAAGTCGGGCAGATTCCGCACCGAACCCCGGAATTTCACGGCGATCCGTTTTTCCTGCTGGTCGGCGATTTCCCCGATCATCCGCTGCACCGCCCGGCGAAACTCGAGCACATTGGATTCCCGTGCCCCCGGAGCCGCGTCCCCCTGGGATGAAGCCGCTGAGAAGCTGAGAAATCGGGTCTTGATCTCCTCGATGCCCGCCAGATCCCGGCGAAATCGGTCCAGGGCCGGGAAAAAGCCGGCGCTAAGCTTCGCATCTGCCGCATCGGGAAGGTGGGTTTCAACTTCGTGGATGCTTTCGCCGATGGCCAGAAAATTCAGGTAACGGGCGGTACCCTTCACGCTGTGGAGATCCCTTGCAAGGGCTTCGATATCCAGGCCGCCGGATCCGGATTCAAGGCGCTCCAGTCGTTCAAGCACGGAATGGGCATCGGCGCTGAATTCGGAGAACGAACCGGGACCGATGCGCAGTACCGCGGCAATCTGCTCCAGCTCGGCGTCGCTCCGCTGGCGCTCCCGCTCCAGTTCCTCCTGCACCTCCACCAGGTTGGTGCGGTCGGTGAAGATGACCATCACATTTTCCACCCGATCGCCTTCCATGATGCGGTAGAAGGAGGCATCTATGATAATGCGCCTGGTGCCTTCTCCCGATGAGACCTGGAGGGAAAGGTCCTTCAGGGGATTGATGGACATTATCATATCCATTTCGGTCTGTACGCTGTCGAAAATCACATCAAGGAAATCCCGCAGCTCCCGCCGCAGGTCGGAATCGGGATGCTCATCGGGATAAATGAACTGATCCAGGCCAAGACCGGCGATGTCATCGGTTCCGAATAGCTCGCTGATAAATCGGGAATACTGGGGGCTGATTTTCCTCTCTGAATCGATGAGCAGCAGACCTTCACCGATGTTGTCCAGGTATTTCTGATTCTCGCGGTTGCGGGTTTCGATGATGCTGTTTTCCAGCTCCAGGCGGTTTTTTTCCTTGAGCCCGGAGATCATGGTATTAATCTGCTGGGACAGCAGGCCGAACTCGTCGCGGCTGCGCACCTCGGCCTGCACGTCCAGGTTCCCCTGCCCGACGGTCTGCACCACCTGGCCAAGGCTCTGTACCGGGGCGATAACCACCCGGCGCATCAGGGAGAAGAGGACCAGGGCGATGAAACCGCCGGTTCCCAGGAAAAAGATGATCAGGGTATTGCGGCCCCGGTCGATCTCGGTAAACACCCGCTGGAGAGACACCCGGTAATAGGCCACTCCCCGGACCAGGTGATCCGAACCGTGGCAGACCCTGCAGTCGGCGGTATTAATGATGGGAAAGAAAAATTCCAGCTGGCGGTCGGCGATGTTCTCCACCACCTGGGGGGTGGAACTCTCCACCGTACGCTGAAAAGCTTCGAGGCTTACTTCCTCGTCGTCCTGGCGGGGCGTGCGGCCGAACATCATAAACGTCTGGAAGTCATTGACGAAATCAAGGGTCTCAAAATCGCTGAATGCCACCCGGCCGTCCCTGCGGTAAATCTGCAGCTGATCCAGCCCCGGCACCTGCTGCAGGTCCTCGATGGTCGAAACCGCCAGCGGAGCTTCCCCGTCGAGCATGATATTGCGGATTACCGCGTTGAGGATCTCGTTGGTGATCCTCACGTCCCGTTGGCTAGTTTCCAGCAGGGCGTTCCGCTGGTTCACAACGGATATGACCACAGAAAGGGAAACCGAAATCAGCAGGATCACCGCGATGCCGGAGAAAATCTTAAGCTGGATGGACACGCGGTTCATATATCAGTCCTAAGCGATATCGCGCAGGGACACGTTGACCGAAAACTTGCCGATTTCCGATTCGAAGGGGATTACGATCACCGGGATGCCCTCGGGCCAGTGGATCTTGTACTCGCTGCCGGTGACCACCCCGGGAAGGGATATCTCGATGCGGAATTCCAGGAGATCCTGTTTGGCATTGCCGGCGATGATGTTGATCAGTTCGCCTACCCCGTCGATGACCTCGTTGCTGAGAGCCCGGTACTCGCGCTCCTCCATCTTGCTGATGGCTTTGATGGCGCTTTCCCTGCTGAGACTGAGGACCACCGCACCTTTGGTTTCGCCGGCCAATCCGATGATCCCGGAAACCTCGTACATTCCGCTGCTTTCATCTTTCAGGAATGGAGCTCCCGGGGTGACCGAGACGCCCAGGAAATCGCTGAAAAGATTGTGGGTGGCCTTGATAAAGGGATTGATATATTTGGCTTTCACGGCAGGTCCTTTGTTAAAGTCAGCCGGGGCGGAATCTACTTGACGTAGTCTTTGATTTTTTCCCAGAGCGTGTTGCCCCGGACCGGCTTCACAACGTAGTTGGTAACGCCGGCTTTGATGGCTTCCATTACGTTGTACTTCGCCGCTTCGGAGGTGATCATGATGATCGGGGTTTTCGCGTACTTTTCAGAGGCCCGAAGATGCTTCACGAAACTCAGGCCGTCGAGCCTGGGCATGTTCCAGTCAACCAGGAAAAGCTCGAAGGTCTCCCTTTCGGCAATTTCAAGGGCGCTGGCGCCGTCGGGCGCTTCGGTAATATCCTCATCTTTCACATGCTGTTCAAGAAGGGTGTTCTTGTGTATCCGGCGCATCACCCCCGAATCGTCGACGATGAGTATTTTCATGGGTCCTCCACTGCCTTTGGTACCTCATAAGCATACTACGGCCGGCCGGGAATGTCAGGTGGCTTTTTTCGCCTGGGCGCCTTCCCGATGGATCATTGGCACCAGGGGGATGATTATCGATGTCCCCAGCACGTATATTCCGGCGGTGATCAGGAAACAAAGCCGGAAGTTGTCATCACCGATCAGGAATCCCCCCAGGAGGGCCGAGACGTTCCAGAACAGTCCCCATGCCACGGTCTGGAGGCTGCTCCAGATACCCCGCTGTTTTTTGGAGACGTAGTCCATGACGATGGACCGGCTCAAAGGCGTAGTGGCGTTCATCAGAGCCCCCCGGACCAGAAATAGGGCGACCATCAAGCCGATCGACGGGTAAAACGCCAGGCCGACCAGGGCCGATATGGACAGGGCCTGCAGGATCAGGATCATCTCCGCCCGGCCCCGGCTCCGGGAAAGTTTCTGAGCGAGCACCGTGGCCGCGCCGGTGAGCAGCAGGCCGCTGCCCATGACGAGCTGCACCGCGATGGGCCGCATCTGGTAAATATCGCGGAAAAACACCGGAAAGAACTTCACCGTCATTCCGGCGCCGAACCCGATGATAAAACTGGATGCCAGGAAAATATGCGGTATGTATTTGGCTCCCGGACGCCGTTGCAGCAATTGCCGGATCCGGCCGGGCTTGGCTCCCTCCCCATCCTGCGCGAGGGAATCGCTGCCGTCGGCCTGCGTGCTCTCGTTTACGGGTTCGGCCCCCGGAAGGGCTTCGCTTTCGTCGCCCAGCATATCCGACTTCCTCATGGCCAGAATGACCAGGGTGGAAAGAAAGGACAGCCCGATGCCCACCGACATGACGCTGCGAAGCACCGACAGCTCCCAGACATCACCAAGGTAAAGGAACAGAAGGATATTCAACAGCGGACCGGTACCCATGCCCAGCTGATCGATGAGGTGGGCCCTGGCGTAAATTCCCGAACGGTCGCCGCTGACGGTGCTGTTGGCCAGCATGGCCTCCGCCGCCGGCCGGGAAAAGCCCTGGAACATGCCCCAAAGGAACATACCCACCACGATACCCGCCAACTCCGCGCTCATGAGCAGCACCGACAGACCGGCGGTACCCACCACCGCCCCTAAGAGCAGGGTTCCGCGGATCGACCATTTATCCGCCAGGAAGCCGCCGGGAAGCACCGATATCAGGAGGGCTACCCCGGTGACCGCCGAAGTGGCTCCCAGAAGCTCGTTGGGCGTGAGGCCCAGGATGCCAGAGGAGGACTCGGCCAGCAGCACGATATACAGGCTGAGGATGTTGCCCATCCAGATCCCCCGGCCGAGGCTTTGCAGGCCGTTGAAGGCGTAGAAGATTTTTACGTTGCGGTTTGTCATCGCCGATGAGCATAGCCCGGGAATCGCCTGCGGCATAGCACCAGACGGGAATTTTCCTTGCGAAAATCTCCCCCCAGACCCTATAATGAGCCACCAATCAGGGGGATTCCAATGAACAAACAATACGCTTTCCGCCGCCTCCGCGGCCTGATAGTATTTTCAGTAATCGCGCTTATGCTCGCACTCGGTTCCTGCGGCGGGTCCGATACCGCCGAAACCCGGCTTTCGGTGGCGGAAATCTCTTCGGTTAACGAAGTGGGCCTGCGATTCCTGGGCCTTCCGGAGGATATTTCGGATTGGGAGTTCAGCATCGAACCCGATATCGAGGTTGTCTCGGTGGAGCGGAACCGCAATGCGGTCATCCTTACCGGAGCGGCGGATTTTCAATTGAACGTCCAGTACACCGTCAGCGCCTTCGACCCGGGAACCGATTTTTCCGCCAGCGTCGTGGCCAAGGCAGATGACCTGGAAGATCTGCTGTTCAACGAAATGTATTCCGACAAAATCATGGGGCACAGCGTGGAAG
>CAWZYW010000207.1:0-5264 GCA_963966255.1 uncultured Salinispira sp.
GGTCTCGTGGGCTCGGAGATGTGTATAAGAGACAGACCGTGGTATGCCGACCGCGGTTGAACTTTTCGCTCACCGAAGCCACTTTGATATTCTCATCGGGGAAGAGCATTTTCACCAGAGAAGACTTGCCGACCCCCGACTGCCCGAGCAGCATGGTGGTCCGCCCCCGCCAGGTTTCCAGCAGCTCCCCGACCCCGCGGTCTTCCAGAACCGATATTCCGGAAACTTCGTACCCGATTTCCGAGTAATACTCAATGCGCCGCTCCATCTGCGCGTCCAGTCCCTGGTCGATTTTATTCAGCACGATGCGCATGGGAATGCCGTTGTATTCACCCAGGGCCAGGGCCCGATCGATAAAGCGGGGCCGAAACGGCGGGCTCACCGGGGATGCCAGAACGCAGATTTCGTCGATATTCGCCCCGATGGTCTGCATGGCCTGCCGCTTTTTATTCCAGCGGCCGAATTCGTTCCGCCGATCCAGCCGCCGGGTGATCAATGCCTGGCCGCCGCCTGTTTCGATGGCAACCCGATCGCCGGGAGCCAGGGGATTATAGTGATCCCGGTCGATATCGAGTTTCTTGCCTTTCAGACGGGCTTCGAATAATTCACCTTCGCTTCGAACGGAAAAAATATTGTTCGCTCCCCACAGGACCAGCGCGCTGCGCTCAGACATCGAGTATCCCTCCGAAGCTGAATGAAAAGTGATCGGCGATTCGCCGGTAATAATCCAGTCCCTCCGCGGAGCTGATCAGCATCATCGCCCTCCCTGCCACCGGGGCCTCATGCTCCGGCAGCTCGGGCAGCCGGGGATACGAATCCGCCGGCAGATTATTCATCAGCCGGAAAATCTGCCTGGTAATTCCTTCCCGGGAATCGATGACCCGGAAGCGACTTCCCCATTTTGCCCGCATTGCATGCTCGAGATGAATGAAGTGGGTGCAGCCCAGAACCACCGTATCGCTGTCGGCCCGGTCGAACTGAGCGCCGATGGATTCCAGCAGATCGCCATCCATATCATCGAAAAAACGATGCTCTATCCCCTCGATCAGGCCGGTGGCCGGAACGCGGGTAATTTCCGCGTCGGCGGCGTAATCCGCGATGAGCGAGTCCAGGTACGGATCCTTCAAGGTCTGCTCAGTAGCCATGACTCCGATGCGGCGTCGCCTGCTGTGCAAAGCGGCGGGTTTTATTGCAGGTACGGTACCCACGAAAGGAATCGGAAAGCGCGAACGCAGCTCAGACAGGGCCACGACTGAAGCGGTGTTGCAGGCCAGAACCACCATTGCCGGATCGCTCTGTTCCCTCAGTTTCCGAACGATGGATACCAACCGTTCGCTGAGTTCTTCCGGTTCGCGAATTCCATAGGGGAAAAACCCGTTGTCCGCCAGATACACCCCGCGGATATCCGGTATATGTCGCAGCGCATGGGTCATGTAGGGGATACCGCCGATTCCGGAATCGACGAAGGCGATGGTGAGGGGCGCAGAATGATAAGTCATGGGTCAGCTGATTATAGCCGGATTATTCATCGTCGGAAAACAGGTTCTGAAACGCTTTGCGGGCGGCATCGTCTTTTTTCACCCCGGAACCGCTATGCCCTCCGGAGGCCTTCGGAGAAAAATAGTCGCAGAAATTGGCACGCTCCTTATCCCTCACCGCCTCGGGGATATTTTCACTGCAATCCCAATGGGATCCGGGGCTGTAGAAGCGGCAGTTCCGGCATACCCTCAGGTCCCGATCGCACTCGGAGCATACATCGCTTCTGCCGATGGGTCTTGAGAACTCAAAGGATGTTCCGCAGTGATAACAGCTGCCGTTCATATTGATAAGTATATTGCAATCCTCCCGGCTCTGCACTAGTCTGTGAATATGTACGCCAGAAATACCTGCGGTACCCCGGGATGCAATCGAAGGGCTCTGAGAAACCTGGAAGTCTGTGGCCAGCACGCTGAAAATTTCGAATCGATCAACGCCGAAAGCGTTGAGTTTCTAGAAACGAATTCGGTGATCCGGGAGATCAGCGTTCCCGGCATCCGGATCGTCGATAAAACCCTCAGCGGAAAACAACTGCTGAATTGCGATTTCAGTTACGGTCATTTTGAAAACTGCAGCTTTGACAAAAGCATTCTGCAATTCGTGGTCATGAATCATTCGGTTTTCCGGGGCTGCAGCTTCAAAGGAGTAAGGGCCATTGAAAGCATTTTCGCATGCTCCTCCATCGTCGACTGCGATTTTTCAGGGTCCGATATGGTCCAGAATAATTTCAACGGCTGCGCCGTGATCGACAGCCGTTTCGATGGCTCTGATATGATGTATTCCCGCTTCATCAATGCCGACCTGCAAAACAGCAGCTTCATTGATTGCAACCTGAAGGCCGTCATGTTCCCCAATTCGATGCTGAAGGATGTAAGCTTCAAGTATTCGAACCGGGAAGATGCCATCTTTGAGTACGTCGACAAAAAGAGGCTACTGTGAGGCACCTGGAAGTAAACGATCTGCAGATCTACACCTATTTCAGTTCCGACAGCATGATGAACACCTACGTGATCTGGCATCGCGACCGGAGGGAGGCGATACTCGTCGATCCGGTGCATTTCGACGGCGGCCTGTTCGAAATCCTCGAATCGAATGCTCTGGAAATCATGGCCGTGCTGGTAACCCCTGCCCATGAAGAGGACTTCAAAGCGATAAAGACCATTCCGAAGATATATCATCACGTCAAGCTGTACGGAGGATCGGACAGGATTTTCGGCATGCCCCTGGAAAATCTCAAAGAGGCGCCCCGGTTTTTCGCGGCGGGATTCGCCATCGATCCCATATTTCTGCCCGGGCACCATTCTGATTCCCTGTTGTACCTTCTGGAGGGTCTCCTGTTCAGCGGGGATCTGCTGAGCGCCGGCGGTCTCGCAATGGCCGACGGAAACTATGGCCGGAGACTCTTGTGCCAGTGCATAAAAGAGAGCATTTTTACTCTGAATGAGCATACCCTGATTTTGCCGCTGTTCGGTCCGCCGAGTACCGTCGGCATCGAAAAAGAAACCAACGCACTGCTGCAGGAGCTCTGCTGAAAAGGCGTAGTGATTATCTCAGTCCCCGGAAATGGATAAAAACGCGTCCCCTATCCCGGCTTCAGAGGCGATGTTCAGCATGTCCGGGGGAATCGGAGCGACAAAGGTCCGCGGATCGGACTCCCCGGGAAGGCGAATCCGCAGGCTCAGGGCGTGAAGCATCAAGGGGATGTCGTTGATAAGCACCGTGCCATTCCCGATTTTAGGGGATCCGTTGCGAAAACGGGTATTGTAAATCGGGTCACCGAGAATCGGAGCGCCGAGATGAAGGCAGTGAACCCTCAACTGATGGGTGCGGCCGGTTTTCGGCTCCAGGACCAGGGCGCTGAGACCCCGGGGCCAGAGCTCTGAATCGGCGTCGGCCATTCCGGTCACCCGCCAACGGGTCTCTGCAATTTTGCCCCGGGAGTCATCGTGGATAAAACGCTTGCGGTCGACGTCGCCCCGGCGGATGAATCCGCGCACCACTCCCTCCCCGCTCAAATGACCGTCGCAGAGGGCCAGGTAGCGTTTCTCGGTTTCCCGGGTGCGGAACTGGGCGGCCAGTTCCTCCAGGGCCCGTGCCGACTTGGCGAGAATAATGACCCCCGATGTGTCCTTATCCAGGCGATGGACAATCCCCGGCCGGAAGGCGGCACCATCGTCGGGCGAAGGCGCTGCGTCGCCGTTTGCCGACGGCGACGGGGGGCTGCCTCCGCAGTGGAAGATAAAGGCGTTAACCAGGGTACCGTCGGGATTTCCTGCCCCGGGATGCACCACCATGCCCCGATCCTTGTTCACCACGAGCACATCATCGTTCTCAAACAGGATATCCAGGGGGATGTCCTGTCCTTCCATGCTGATTTCGATTTCCGGCAGATATTCGATCGCTATGCGGTCACCGGCACGGACCGTCGAGCTGGCTTTCGCGGGTCGGCCGTTGATGCTGGCATGGAGTACCCGCTGCTTGTATTGGCTGCGGGTAAACAACTCGAATTCCGAGGCGGCGCTCTGATCAAGGCGCGGGGAAGCCAGCTCTGCGAGGGTTTCGAAATGCAGCGATCGGGGGGCAGCCATATCAGGGTTCATCGGCTCGGTTTCGCCGGTTCGATTCGATAAGCAGGTCCACGGTGGCAAGTATCATGCTGACTCCCACGGCTGTCAGAAGTATTCCGGTTTTTTCATCGTTATCGTATCCCCGATCGCCGAAAAGCAGGGGGCGATACTGGCGGGTGATGTCGCTGCCGAAGCCCTCGGTGAAGCCGTAATACCCATAGCGGCCGACGTCGTACCCGACATTGGTAAAGAACAGGGTAAACGGCAGGGTCCCGAAGGCGATGATCTCGAATCTGCGCAAGTCCCTCAGAAAGGGAGATACTTCCGGCTCGAGCCCGATTCCGTATGGGGCCCGTGGGGTAACGGTTTCGGAATTCTCTCCCCCGCCATCTGACCCGCCGCCCTCCTGAGCGACCATCGGCAGATGGGAACCGAGGAGCGCTATGAGCAGCAGGATGCTGACGCCGCGCTTCGCCGCGGTCAAGACTGACCCCCGTAATCCCTGGCACCGAACAAGGCGGTTCCAACGCGCACCATGGTGGCTCCTTCGGCAATGGCCAGTTCGAAGTCGTTGCTCATGCCCATGCTGAGGCTGTCCCACTCGGGGGGGGCGAGCCGTCGGGCCACATCTTCATGCATGTGCCTCAGGGAGACAAAAGCCCGGCGCACATCGTCGGCGCCTTCGCTCAGCAGCGGACCGATGGTCATCAAGCCCCTCAGCCTGAGCCCGGGAAGCGTCATAGCCTTTTCAGCGAGAAGCATCAGCTCATCGGCATCGGTAAGCCCGTGCTTACTGGATTCGCCGCTGGTGTTCACTTCGATGCAGATGTTCAGGCTCCGGCCGAGTTCGGAGGCTGCCCGGCTGACCGTCATGAGTATCTTTTCCCGGTCGATGCTCTGAATCCAGTCGGAGCACGCCACCGCCGGGCGCACCTTGTTGGACTGGAGCGTTCCGCTCATGTGAAGTTCAATGTCCTCATGGGGCCTGGGATCGAATTTCGCAGTGATTTCCTGAACCCGGTTTTCGCCGAATACCCGCTGGCCCGAAAGATACGCGGCCTCGATCAAATCCGGCGCCTTGGTCTTGCTGACGGCGATCAGAGTTATGTCGCTTGAGGAGCGGCCGGCCCGATCCGCGGCGGCTTTGATCCTATCCTGAAT
>CAWZYW010000208.1:0-5250 GCA_963966255.1 uncultured Salinispira sp.
GAGAGGTACGCCTTGAGGTGACGGCAGACCAACGGGGCGTGGGATTCGCGGTTCAGGACAGCGGCCCCGGGATACCCAGCGGGGACTCCGAACGGATTTTCAAACGTTTCGAGCAGCTCAGCAGCGCCAGGGCATCCGCTGAAGATGGTTATGGTCTCGGTCTGGCTATAGCCAGGGATCTCGTGGAGCTGTTCGGCGGTACCCTTGAGCTTGAATCCCCCCCGGAGGGGGGTGCGCGGTTTTCCTTCCGCATCGAATTTCCGTCGCAAGTGGCCGCTACGAAACGTAGTAGCGGTGTCAGCGCCGACGGCAATGTGGACTCCGCTGAAGGATCCAGGAAGGCGACCTTGCGGGTCCTTCTGGCAGATGATTATCCGGTGAACCAACGCCTGTTAAGGCTGTACCTCAAAGATCTGGCCCGGGAACTGGTTCCCGCCCTCAGCGGCGAAGATGCCCTGAGAAGGGCTGAAGAAGATGATTTCGACCTGATCCTCATGGATATTACCTTACCGGGAATAGACGGGGTGGAATGCGCCCACCGCATCCGACTTGATACCAGGAACCAAATGACCCCGATTATCGCCATCACCGCCGGTACCCGGGAGGAGCTTGACGAGCGATTGGCGGAAGTACAGGAATCCGATATGCCGGCGATCTTCACCGGCATCCTGGAAAAACCTTTTTCCAGGGAACAGTTGCGAGAAGCCATTGTGCAAGCCCAAAAGTCCCCGGCCGAATCTCGCCCGATCGCCATGCAGCAGGTTATCGAACAGCTCGATGGGGACCATGCCCAGGCGGTTTACATCCTGGAGCAGTTTCTCGAACAGAGCGACGGAATTTTGTCGGAATTGCAGCAACTTCTCGAATCGGAGAACTGGAAAGAAAGCCATCGCCTGGTTCACTCACTGAAAAACGGCGCGGAGGCCCTGTTTGCCGGTTCCCTGGCAGAACGGGCGAAGGAATTTGAGAGCACCCTGAAGGGTTTTATGAAACAGGATCAGGCTCAGGGTGATGACGACCGGATTCTGGTGCTGGAGTTATTGCGATCCCTCCTTGAGAGTTTTGAAGAAGTGCAGAATTACTGCGAGCAGCACGTATTGAAAGATACCATGGACTGATCAGTCTCCAAGGGGAAGCACGTCTGCCTGCTCGAGCTGAACCCGATGGAGCAATTCCAGCATACTCCGATATCCGAGCCCTGCGAGAACCGGCTTCATCTGCTGCCTGGCGTACATCCATCCGTAAAATTGGATGGTTTCCCCCCATCCCCTTTCAAGAAAGTATCGAAGTACTTCCCCCTGGCCATCGTTGATGGGATATTTCGCCTGGATACCCTGCATGGCCCTCTCCACTTCAATAAATGCGATGGCCGAGCGATAGCGGGTAATCAGGCTCAATAGCGTCAGCGCCAGGGGCAGAATGGCGATCAGGGTGAATACGCTTGAAAACCATCGGGGAAGGAACATCAGATCGCGAAAGGCGATGGTTGAATTATTCGGCAGGAATTCATCGAGCAGAATCGAAATCGGAGCGAACAGCAGGAGAAGGAACATGGTAAGCCAGACTGCCCGCGAATAGCGATCGCCTTCGCGGAAATATCGATTGTGGAGCAGCATGAGGATCAGGAAAACCACAGCGAAGATTGCCGCCGCCCCCCTGAAACTCATCGAAGCAAGCAGGCCGATGGAGTCGACGCCTGATGCGACACTCCGTATCAAATAAATTACCAGATGCACCCCAATAGCCAGAACAGGGAACAGATACTTCAGGAATGGATGCAGAGGGGTCCTCGAACCTCGAAGGATCTCCTCAAGCACTCCGATCATTCCGAAAATGCCAAGGAAAAAAGCCCCCTGTTTTACAAGGCTCAATGGGAAACTGAGGGCTGCGAAGATCGGGCTTCCGGAAAAGTACAAAAGGTACACCAATATACGGACGAGAACTCTCAGGCTGAATGTGGCGGAGAGTAGAACCATATAGCGCAGAATCCGCTGCCGGGTACGCAGGTGCCAGAGTAATCCCAGCCATCCCAGCCCGAGTGCAATGAGAAGGGAGATCGTCTGTAGCAAGTACCAGAGCTGAATCATCTTCAAGCAGTATAATCTATACCCAGCCGACTCATCCAGTTTGTGAGCGTTTGGTGATTTGCGAATCCCAACTCTTCGGCGGTTCTGGCCTTGTGTCCCCGGTTCCGCCCGAGAGCCTGTTCTATCCGTCGGCGGGCAAGGGCGTCGAGCTCTTCCTGCAAGTAAGCGCCGGCCTGCGGCGCATCGGCGATCGTCTCTGGGGACAGGAGGTCGATGAGGTCATCGGATTCGATGATCAGAGAATGTGACCAGAGGACAGCCTGTTTCAGGCTGTTGAGCAACTGCCTGACGTTTCCTGGCCATGGCTGAGCGCAGATAAAGTCCATGGCACCGGCAGACAGGTCCCGTTCCTCCCATGCGGGATCAGCAGCGGCGAACTCCCGGTTGATATCCGACATCAGCCTGCGGACCAGCACGGGAATGTCACCGGGTCGCTGGCGCAGCGGGGGAATTCCCAGTCCCGCCACCGCCAGTCGGTAATACAGATCGGGGCGGAAGCGCCCGGCGGCGATTTCCCCCGGAAGATGACGGTTGGTCGCCGCGACGATGCGCACATCTATGCTGCGGCTACGGTCCGCCCCCACCGGCCTCACCTCCCCTTCCTGCAGGGCGCGAAGCAGCTTTACCTGCATAGCCGGAGGCAGCTCGCCGATTTCATCGAGAAACAAGGTTCCGCCGCGGGCTTCTTCGAAAACTCCCTGCCGATCGGATTCTGCGCCGGTGAACGCGCCTTTTACGTGACCGAAAAACTGGGATTCCATAAGATCGGCGGGTATGGCGCCACAGTTTACCGGAACAAACGGACCGTCCTTCCTGGGGCTGGCGTGGTGGATCGCCCGGCTCAACAACTCTTTGCCGGTTCCCGATTCGCCGCTGATCAGCACCGGAATATCAAATCTGGCCGCCCGCCTGGCTTTCTCGATAATCCGGGCCATCACCGGTTCCGAATAGCTGATCCGGGAAAATTCCCCGGCAGTATCCGATCCGTCCATCAAATCCTGAACCAGGGCACTCAGCGAACCCCTGGCCCGGGCTTCGAGAACAAATGGCAGCTCAACTTCCCGCAGCCCCTGTTCCCTGGAAGTCTGAATCAGACGGGCCGGGTGGCTGCTCTGGGATAGCACCATCCAGACAGAGGCCATCGCCGGAGTGCCCGGAGACAGGTGAAACCAGGAATCATCCGCCAGGCGATATTCCCGATCGAGAAGCTCCCGGACGCAGTGATATATCCGAGAATAGTCAGTCGGGTCCGAAAGGTCGAAATACCCGATTTTTACCTCGAGAACCTTCCCTTTGCGGGCCAGGCGAGTAATCAATTCGCTTTTAAAATGCTCGGCTTCGGAATCAGTGGCGTTGCACAGGAGCACGAGACGCCGGAAATCCCGATCGGCAAGGGCCTGGAAAAGCGGTCCGCGCTCATGATCCTCCGCGTCCGCCGCGCCGATCAGGCGCATATCGCTCATGCCGAGCCAGCTGTATAACACTGCCATGGAATCAATAGTACTTGCCTGGAAGGCAACGGGCAAGATAGGGTGGTGTCTATGAAGAGTGAATACAGCGGGGACATAAAAATGGCTCAACAAATTTACGGGTGCATGAACATCGGCGGAAGCTGGGATGAACGTCCGGTGGATGAAGATCAGAGGCGAAAGGCTTTCCAAGCCCTTGATGCGGCTTTCGCTTCGGGATTCACCTTCTTCGATCATGCGGATATTTACTGCAGAGGCAAATCCGAACAGCTGTTCGGGGAATATCTGGCGAGGCACCCGGAAATACGGCGTGAGTCAATCGGCATCCAGAGCAAACTGGGCATCCGCTTTCCCGGTGACGGCGGCGATAATGAAGTAGGACGCTATGACTTCTCAACTGACTATATTATGCGATCCGTGGAAGGCATACTGAATCGACTGCAGACCGGGTATCTGGATGTTCTGCTGTTCCATAGGCCGGACATGCTTACCCGGGGCGAAGCGTTCGGAGCCGCCGTCGAGCGCTTATTTTCCGCCGGAATGGTACGCCGGTTCGGTGTCAGCAATCACTCCCCCGCCCGGATCGAATGGCTGCAGTCGTTCTGTACCAGGCCCCTTGAAATCAATCAGGTCGAGTTCAGCCTGGGGCATCGCTATCTCATCGAAGATGAAATCCACTGGAACCAGGAGGTACCCCGGGGGGGATACTCCGGAGCCGGGAGCATCGATCGATTTTCGGCCATGGGAGTATCCCTGCAGGCCTGGAGTCCCCTGGCCCGCGGCCGGTTCAGCGGAGCGGCGTCGGAAGACGATTCGGCGGCGATAGCCTGCGGGCAGTATGTTTCGGAACTGGCCAGGCAGCAGGGCTGCTCCCGGGAGGCGGTGGTTCTGGCCTGGATACGGCGCATTCCCGCGGACATCGTGCCGGTGATCGGCAGCAGTGATCCAGGACGAATCGCCGCCTGCGCTGAAATGGCGGAAGTGGAAATGAGCCGGGAACAGTGGTACCGGCTTCTGGTTCTGGCAAGGGGCCAATCCCTTCCCTGAGCCGGACTCAAGGCATCAGTCGCCTTGCTCCAGGGCGTATTCCATCACCTTGTATGCTCCGTGATATATTCCAGCTTCCAGATTATTGAGGATGTTCCGCGACAGCATTGCTATCATATCGCGGCTTTCCACCAGCATGTTCAGGCTCTGAATCAGGTTGTTCTCGCCGACGGTTTCCATGGTGCTGTCGCCGATTTCCGCTCCCCTGATGGCTCCCCAGGCTTCGTGGCGACCGACCCGCTGGATAAACAGCTTGGGAATCGGATAAAACGAGAGTTCGCTGGGCTTGGTTATCAGCAGGTCAGCGGAGCGCATGAGCAGATTGGTGACGTACACCGCGGGAAGCACTTCCCGGTGAAGAAAGATATGGATTCCGGAGATATCCCGTTGATACATATCCCTGGCGAAGGCGAAACTGTCCTCCCATCGATCATACAGCTTGCTTGCCAGCCCGATACCGTCGAGGAAATTCATCAGCGTCGGATACAACCCCTGGTGATCCCCCAGATTGATCAGGAGGCTGACTTCCTTTTTCTGGAGCTTTCCCGCCAGCTGCTGAATGATAAACTGGAATTTTTTCAGCTGGGCTCCCGCCCCGCCGATGGTCAGGAGGAATCGGCGGGTATTCCCCCGCTCGCAGCGTTCGA
>CAWZYW010000209.1:0-5246 GCA_963966255.1 uncultured Salinispira sp.
GATGTGTATAAGAGACAGGGTGAGAGGCCCCCGCTTCTTGAGGCGGTGCTGCTGGTCAATGACAAGGGTCGCGCCACCGCTTGCCTCTCCAGTCAGTTAGGCTGCGCTATGGGCTGCCGCTTCTGCGCCACCGGGCGTCTGGGCCTGCATCGCAACTGCACCACCGGAGAAATTATTGCCCAGTTCGACGCAATCCGGCGGGAAGCCCGAACCCGGGACATAGAGGTGACCAATGCGGTATTCATGGGCATGGGAGAAGCCCTGCATAACCTGGATGCCGTGCTCCCGGCGATTGACATATTGACTGATCAAAACGGGCGGAATATCTATCCCAGGCGGATTACGGTATCAACCACCGGCTCGGTTCCGGGTATGCGCCGTCTGGCGGAGTACCGGCCGGCTTTGGGGCTGGCCTACAGCCTGATATCCGCCAGGCAGGAACTGCGAAATGCCCTGATCCCCGCCGGCGGAAGCGACAGCCTGGCCAGAGCCAGGGCGGCCCTGGGAGAGTATCAGCGGGCCACCGGTAAGCGCCTGATCCTGGAAATGGTGATTTTTGATCAGATAAACCACGACGAAGCCGAGGCCGAAGCGGTGGCGGCGTTTGCCCGCGGCTTTGACTGCATCGTCAATGTGATCCCCTGGAATCCAATCACCTCCCCGCCGCTGATTTCCGGGGTGGAACTGGCGGTGCCCCGGGAAGAGGATGTCCACCGCTTCGCCATGATGCTATCCCGGCGGGGCCAGGCGAGCAGCGTGAGGTTCACCCGGGGCCGGGAAGTCCTGGGAGCCTGCGGTCAGCTGGGGGACAGCCGGGGCTGAAGCCCCGGCATAGAACGGAGGCCCCTTTATTCCAGACTGAGGACTCCCCATCCACTGGCATTCCGCCAGGATTCATTCGTCAGATCATTCCATTTGGATATCCCCGATCGCACCCCATCGCCGAAATCGTCATTTACCTGGAAATCGATTCCAAGCAGGCTCCCCGGTTCGGCCGCCACAAAGCGCAGCTCAACGGCCATCTCGACCCGGTATCCGCCGTCAATGAGGGAAACTGCAGACTCGAGGTAATCAGTGCTTGTCTGCCCCCCTACTGACTGCAAATTACTGAAGCTGACCCGGTACTGGGCGTCATCGCTCTGGTATGAGGAACTCTTTCCGTTATCTTCATCGATAAACACCTCAAAAGAGTCGTGCTCATAGGCGTTTGAGCTCGCTTCGCTGAGGTTTTCATCAGCAACTTCGGCCAGGACGTAGACATGGGTCTCATCCCATAAAACCCTGACCTCCGCCACAGCCCCGTCCGCAGGCATTACCTGTGCAACGGTACGCACCACATCGGCTTCATTCCAGGCGTCGTCGACTTCTCCGTCGATCAGCGGCGTTCCGTAAGCCGCCGCGTAATTCTGCTGCGGTTTGTCCGATTCGATGCCCGGATCCTCTGGAAGGTTCAGGCCCACCATACCCATATAGGCGAATTTGCTCCGCAGATTCGCGCCGAAGGGCAAAGGCCAGTCAGGACGGTTATACGGTTCGCCGGTGAGCCAGGTATGCCCGTCGTGAAACCCCCAGAAGGTGACGCTGGTGAGATCGTCGGAATGGCTTCGGTACACGTCCATAAGACGCCGATAGCGATGCCCCTGATGGAGCCTATAGTTCACCGGAGCCTCTTCAAGAACTTCGAACTCATGGGTGTACAGGCTCATATCGAGTTCAGTGATATGGATTTCAAGCCCAAGCTGTCGGAACCTGCCGATGGTCGAGTCGATGGCTTCGATGGTCGGATGGGCAAGCGTTATGTGATTCTGCATGCCGAACCCGTCAATGGGCACCTCCCGATCGATCATATCTCTCAGGAATGCGAAAAGGGCCTCCCGCTTCGCGGGCTCGTAGGTCTGATAGTCGTTATAAAACAGCGCTGCCTTCGGATCTACCTCATGCGCGATTCTGAACGCCTGTTCCACGTAATCCGGCCCGATGGCCTCATACCATCGAGTCCGGCGCATATTGTCATCTTCGCTGGTGTCGATGGCCTCGTTCACTACGTCCCAGGCATAAACCACATCCCCATAGCGATCCATAATGGTTCTGATGTGATCTTCCAGCAGATCAAGCATCTCGTCCCGGCTGCGGGCCGTTCCGTCGGGATGGGTGAACATCCAATCGGCTATGGTATCAGGATGATGCCACACGAAGGTATGCCCCCGCATTTTCAACCCGTGTTCCCGGGCGAAATCTGCGATGGCGTCCGCCGCGGTGAAATCCCAGGTGTCGGGGGCGGGATGGATACCGGTGAATTTCATGGCGTTTTCCGCGGTCAGGCTGTTGAAATGATACCTCAGCAGCGCTCCCTCAGCTCCTTCCAGCTGGCCGGGCTCTACCGCCGCCCCAACATAAAAGTCATCCCGATAATGCTCGGCGATGGATGGAAGATCGCGCTGCAGAACAGCGGAGTATTCCTCGGGAATACGGTTATCAGGTTGCGAACAGGAAGACAGCAGTACGAGGAAGCCGACCACAAGCAAACCGGCGACGGGTGTTTTAGGGAAGAAGAGCATAGAACCTCCGGGATATTAGTTTAACTATTCTACCATTAAAACAGGTTTAACGCTCCGTTTTCCTTCTAAAGATCAGAGCCTTCCTCGAAGCGAAGCTTGGGATGGAATACCTGAGATCTGATAATGCAGACTGCGAGGTTCGATCTGAAGTTCGGTTCGTTTGTGTTTAGAAAGTGCTCCGAAAACAGCTGATTTTTCTTCTGTATCTCGCTTCGCAGCCTCTGTTTAGGGCTGTAATTTTGGTTCGACCCCGGTATCTATCCCTAACTCATTCCGGTCATAGGAATTATTGAGGGAATATCAGCCGTTTTCGGAGCACTTCATTATGTTTACAATAGCTTGAGGTCAGATTGTTCGGTGTTTATGGACCGCGGCATAAAAAAAAGCCCCTGGCGATGCAACACATCACCAGGAGCCAATCCCATGGCATTGCAGAATCCTGCATTACCCAAGTGGTAACATGACGTCGTTCGTCATACATACCGAGTGCGGCATTCCGCGTCACATGTTCCGACGACCGCACAGCGAAAGCTCTTCCCGCAAAGCGCTCTCTAGCCGCCGTTTTAACCACCACAACTCAGGGTAAGTCCATACTAAAAGATGTCTTAAACCCGTCACCGGAATGCCAAGTAGATTGCGTTTCCCCCAATCTGCGGAAATTGTAACACGACTGGCGTAGTAAGCAACCAAAAATTTCAAGTATCATATAAATTGCACAAGCTCCCCGGATCTGCTACATTCATATCGTATCACCCGCTCCTGTAGCTCAGCTGGATAGAGCAGCTGCCTCCTAAGCAGCAGGTCGTGCGTTCGAATCGCGCCAGGGGCATTCCGTATCTATTTGATAATCGTCGTTGCAAATCATCGAGCCCGAGGGTATATTCCTGCAATGGACAAACCCCTGATTCAGTTTAAAAACGTATCCTTTTTTTACTTGCAGAAAGACGCGCCATCGGATTTGAAACAACTCAGCGAAGAAGACCTGAATTTCATTTTCCAGGAGCTCGACCTGGACCTGCCGCCGGGAGTATTAAGCGTCATCGGCGAGAACGGCATCGGTAAGAGCACCCTCATGCTTCTGGCCGCCGGCCGGCTGTTTCCCGTGAGCGGACGCGTGGAAATCATGGGAAACGATACCGGTAGATTCCGCGAAGCCCGGGAAAAGCCCTCCCTGGAAGCCGAGCGCAACGCCCTGGCGTCGGTGGTGTATCAGAACATGGAGTTCGAAACTGAGCATTCCCTGGGAGATATAATCGGCGAAGTTTTCGCAGGGGGGTTTCACGATTCTGAAGATGACTGGGTTATCTCAGAAGGCCGTCGGGTCTTCGAATTGGAGAATCTGCTCACCCGCAAATTCCAGGAGCTGTCCAAGGGTGAAATGCAGCGGGCACTGATGGCAATCGCCATTGCCTACGGATCTTCGATCCTGTTCATGGACGAACCGGTGTTCGCCCTGGAGGAGCACCAGAAAGAACGCTCTTTGGAATACCTGAGGGACTACAGCCACCGCACGAAAAGAAGCTTGCTTTTCTCGGCCCACAACATCCATCTCTGTCGGGATTATGCCGACAACACGCTGCTTATGCGCAAGGACGGCAATTTCGTCCTGGGGAGCGCATCGGACGTCTGCCAGAAGGAAGTTCTGGAAGCGGCGTATCAGGTCCCGATGGACTTCCTGCACCGGAAGGAGAGCCTGTATCGCGACATGCTCCTGAAAGGCGGCGATCAATTGGGCAAAAACTGACCGGCCCGGCGCTTACTGGCCCTGGTTTCGGGTTCTCTGGCGGAGGCGGAATATTTCGCTCAGGGATTGCTTCACCGACAGGGCTCCCAGCCGTTTCATTCGGAAAGCCGCGACCAGCGAGAAAACCAGCATAAGCGAGATTACCCCGAACAGCACCCGCTGGCTCGACCGGGGATCCATGCCCATCGGCCCCTGGAGGACGTCGAGGAAAATACCGGCGCTGTTGGAGCCCAGGGCTCCGCTGATCCCGGTAATCAGGAAGTAAATAATCCCGTAGCTCAACTGCTGTTCGGGTTTTATCATTCCGAAAAAGTAGGTTTGCTCGGTGTTGAACGCCCCGGCGATGCCCATGTTCATCACGAAGAAAAAGAATGCCGAATAGGCGACCACCAGCCAGCCGCCGATTTCCCCGATGAAAACCACCACCAGCGATGAGAACAGCATGAGGAATATCCACATGATCAGCATGGGCTTGGCTCCCAGGCGGTCCAGGTACTTACGGCTGATAAAGCCCATGGCGATGGCGCCCAGGCTTCCGGCGACGGTGAGATAAAGCACCTGGTTATCCGGAAACCCGAATACATCCTTTACGTAGACCAGGATAAACGGCCGCAGGATGCCCAGGTTGAAACCGACGAAAATCAGCGTGATAAAATAACGGCGGAAGGCTTCTTCCTTGAGGATATCCCGGACGCTTTCGATAAGCCCGTGATCCACGTGGCCTTCGGGACGGGCGATCTCGGGAATTCGCGAAATGGTGAATACCGCGATGAAGCCCATCCCGACCCCAAGTGCGAAGCTGATGAAGTAGCGGATATACGGAGCTTCGTTACCAAGGAAAAACGCAACCGAGAGGGATCCCAGAAGGATGGCCAGATCGGTAAGAATGCGCGATTGAGAGAGAAAGCGGCCACGGTCCTCTCCATGGCTGACTTCCGTAAGGG
>CAWZYW010000210.1:0-5241 GCA_963966255.1 uncultured Salinispira sp.
CTCCTACCGAGTTCAGCGATCACGAGACCGCCGTTCATTCGGTTCGGGCCGGTCTTGGCATGCTGAAGGCCATCGATGCCTTTAATGAGAGTCAGAAGGACCGGGGGCTCACTCCATTTCTAACGGGCATCGGTATCAATTTCGGTCGTGCCACGGTGGGAAATATCGGCTCGGAACAGAAAATGGATTATACGGTCATCGGTGATCCGGTGAATCTGGCCAGCCGGGTCGAGGGTCAGACCAAGATCTATCAGGAGAGTCTGATCATCACCCAAAGCGTTCAGTACCGGCTCAATCAGAAATTCCCCACGCGCCTGCTGGATAAAATCGCCGTGAAGGGTAAAGTCGAGGGCGTAAGGATTTATACGGTTCGGGATTCCGTCGATCCGAACACCGAAAAAGCCTGGAAGCTCCATCACCAAGCGATTTCCCTGTTTTACAATCGGCACTTCAAACAGGCTATCCAGGCATTCCGGGAGGTCGATTCCATGCTGGGCGATGATTTCATCGCGAACATGTTTATCGAACGGGCCCGGAATTACCTCAAAGCTCCCCCTCCCGAAGGCTGGGAAGGCGTGGAGATCAAGAAAGAAAAATAATTCTGGGTTATACTTAGGCCGTGAAGATCCTGCGCAGCGCTGGTTACCGGTGTACTCTTTTTTTCTTCTCATCAATGCTCCTGTTTTCCGCCATGCTATCCGCCCAGTCAGACGAGGTGCCGGCTGAACCCACCGGCGATTCCGCAGCAGAAAGCGCCGTGGCAGCGGCAGAAAGCGACGATCCGGCTCCCATAGACGTCATGGTGTTCCGGCCATGGAACCTGGCCGCCGGCGAAAGCGCGGAAGTCGGCGGTGAGGGCACGAGCGATCCCCGGGCCGCAGAGTACGAGAGCATCATCTACGACATCGTGATCAACGAGGTGAGAGCCGCCGGCTATCGGGCTTTCGAAACCGAGCCCTGGGAGGCCTACCGGGCCGAGTACCGCCGGGATGATGTGTTCCAGCGCCTGCCGGTGGACATAGCCGCCGAGGCGGATATGGATATTTCCTTAAGCGTGTACTTTCGTCTCGAGGAAACCCGGGTGTTCCTGATGGTGAAGGCCCACGACATTCGTTCCGACAAGATCATTGCCGGCGGCACCCAGCTGGCCCGCAGCGGCCTGGTGTTATTGAACAGCATGAACCGGCTGATGGATCAGATCCTCGATCAGATAGCCGAAGCGGAAGAGGATATCCGCTTTATGAAGGCCAACCCGGGTGTCAGGGTCGGTACCGCCGCGGCCACAGTGCTGTTCCTTTCGGAGAATGAGGGGGCGGTACTTAGCATGCCGGGTATCGGCGAGTTCGGCACGGTCACGGACGGTCAGGCCGAGCTCCCCTACCAGCCTTTGGCCCTGGGTCAGCAGCTCGAAGTGGTCAAAAGCCTGCCGGGCTATTACAGCGAAAGCCAGACCTTTACCCTCACCGACAGTTACAATGAGGTGCAGCTCTCGGGGCTGTACCCCGAAACCCGTTTTGCCAGCGAATTCGCCTGGAATGCCTGGTTCGCCCTGGGGCTTAATACCGCGCTGCGCTATTACCTCATCCCGGACCAGACCTTCCTGCGGCTGAGCAATCAGTTCTATTTCGATCCGCCGCCGAAGGACGCCCTTCCCGGGGCCCGGACCATCATCCACGATGAAATCACCCTGGAAGCGGGGACCTATCTGTTTTTCCCCGCCCAGTCCCGCTACCGCATCCTGGCAGCCAGCGGCATCGGCCTGGTATTCACTCCGCTTACACCCGAAACCCTGGCGGTAGATTCGTTTTTGAATGTGGTGGCGGTACACCACGAACTTAATTTTCAGCATTTTGTGCTGTATATCAGGCAGGAGCTCCGCTACGTCCTGGAAATATTCCCGACCCGAATCTTGTCGACGGGCATCGGCATGACTCCCGAATTGGTTCCGACTACATTGGGGGTGATGATAAAATGGTAAACTACCGTTCCCGCGCCGCCGCGGCCCTTGCGTTTCTGCTCGTCCTTCTTCTCGGTTCCTGCGACGGATTATTCAACGGCCGGGGAGGAATGCCGGGGTATCTGCAGTATGTCACCGATAGCGTGAGCCTCAGGGCCCTGGATCTGCCTGAACCGGATCCCGGGAGCACTGTAAGTTTGAAAGTGGTAAAGCCTGATTCTTCGTTGATCTCATATTTGGAGGGATTAGATCCGGGTATAGAGACGGAAGTCCTGGTATTGACATATAGAAGCGGCCAGATAGAGCGAATGCGGTCGTTAATATTTGATAGGGAGTTGAATTTACTCTTTGACACCCGATCTCTTGATAGTAATTTTGGTAGACTTACAGACTGGATTTTTCCACCGTACTCATATGATTATCCCATCCTTGGTCTTGGAAACCTTGATCTGGGGCGGAATAGTATACGTGTTTAAAAAGATGGAGGCATCTCCGATTTTTTTGATAGTGGTCGGTGGGATGATCGACAACGATTTGTAACAATGTTTGATTCAGCGGTTTCTGGATATAAGGATTATGCAGTCGAAATTGAGGTTCTCGATCCGCCTAACCATGATCATGTTACCGGTGCATTTACCGAGCTTCGATTGAGCCTGCGATATAGTCGCGATGTTTTGGGTGCCCGGCTCCCAGATGCCTCGGGACCTGACACAAATCTGGTCTATGATTCAAGCCAAAATTATAGTGATCCCTTCATGCCTGGGGATGGCGATGCGCGAACCAGTCATCTACTAACCGAACCGCTGAATGCGATACTCGCTGAAATTCATGATGAGGGTTTGAATGATTTACTTCAATTTAACGAGTTCGGTGATCCGATTGTCGATTATATCGATGTTTTTATTGCCGAGATAATTGAAGACAGGGATAACAATCGGATGGTTCTTGTGCTCTCTGTACTAGATAGGGATATACATCTTATGTACATGATGTTCTTCCTGCCCTTTGGCGATCTCGCGAATGATACAATATATCCCAATTTGGTTGCCGATACCCTTCCGGACAAACCGTACTACTACGATATTGGTATTGATATCGAGAATTCCTATGAATATCTGGTTATTCCTGCAGTTCATCGGCTTCGAAGGGAATTATTGCAATTTGACTGGGACGGGGAGTATTTCCGGGTTTTTAATGCGTCTGATTCTAAAAATCAGGATGATTCATGGCGTGATATGAACATTGATATATATCGGCTCAGCGGTCCCGGTATAACTCCAGTAAGCACAAACACTCCCGCCTTATCTTTGGAAGCAGAAATTCCATATCGTCTCCTGTATCAGCAAATGGAATACGGCTATGATTTTGGATTGACCTTCTCTGAAGCTGAGGGACGCTGGTACATGTACGACCGGGAAGCTCATGGCATTTATCAGCTGGGTCTCGGAGCCGGAGGGTGGAAGTGAGATTATCGCGATGCGGCGTCATATTCCTAACGTTTCTGCTTTGGGTCACTTTAATGGCTCTTCACGCTCAGGAGCAAAGCGCCGAGGCCCGCCGGATTCTCTTCCTCGCCGAATTCGATAATTCCGATTTCAGCGATGAGCAGCGGATCGTCATCCAGGAAAGCCTGTTGCTCAGGCTGCAGAACGAGGTCGAATCGGTGGATTTTATCCTCGCATCCAGCCTGGAAGACGAAGCAGAACTGAGCTTGCTGCAGCGGGCGGTGCTCAACGGCGCCGATTCGGTGCTGCAGGTATCGATATCCGGATCCATGGCGGGACTGACCGCCGATTTCATTATCTTCGATGCCCTGATTCGGAACGAGGTCGCCCGGTTCACCCTGGAGGGTACCATAGATGCCCAGTACCGGAATCTCTTCGCCGGATTCTGGTATGAAGCCATGGTGACCCTGGAAGAGACCTTCCAGCCCCTGGCCAGCAGCGCTTCCCTGGGAGTGCTCGCGCTTCCGGATTCGCGGATCACCATCCCCGCAGCCACCCGGGAGGGGGAAAGCCTGGTATCGCCGAACGATTCCGATAACCAGGCGGTATTTACCCTGGATATCCCGGCTTCCTACCGGGTACTCGTCGAAAAAGCGGGCCATTACACCGAAGAGCGGGAGTTGTTCCTCAGCGAATCGACCATCATCGACGTAAGCGCTGAGCAGGAGATCCTGGACCGCTGGTATATCCAGCCGGGGCTGCATATGTTCGGTTTCGTCCGCCTGGGCGGAGGACTTCTGTACCGGGAAGACCAGCTGCGATTGGGACTTGATCTGGTCATGTACCAAGCGGGAATCCAGCCCTTCCAGGAGGCCAACAGCAACAATCCCGATCCTTCGCTGTTGGTATCGCTGCCATTGACCACCTTCGGGATTTCCGCCTCCCTGGGCATCCCCGTCATCCCCTGGAACCTGCCCATCCAGCCCTATGCCGAGGCGGTGTTCGCGCTGCGTTTCCTCACCGATACCCGGCTGATCATCGACCCCTTGTTTCCCATGGAGCTTCGCCTGGAACCCGGCATGCAGTGGGACATCGGAAGACACACGGCGCTCTACGTCGGATTGTCCAACACCTTCACCTTTATGACCAAGGCGGCGTTCGCGGATCTCATCGGCGGGGCTGAGGATCAGCAGTATGCGGTCATCGCTCCCTGGCTGTATTTTTCCGGCCTGGTCCCCATGATCGGAGTGAGGTTCGGATTATGAAACGATTTAAACGCATCGCAGCCCCGCTGCTGTTACTCAGCATCTTCGCTGCCTGCTCCTTCCCGATTTATTTCCCCGATCTGAGCTATGCCGCGGCGTTCTACGGCAAGCTCAGGCTTGAATCCTCATTTATTCTGCGGGATCTCAACCGAAATATAATTCGGGAGAACCGGGTGCCGTCGGTGAGTATGCACGGGTCCAATTCCGCCGGCGGGGGGATCTATTTCGCCACCGACGAGGGCTTCGAGGATATTCAGCTCTGGTATATGGACGGATCCAACCTCCAACTGCAGAAGACATCGACGGATCCCCTGATCGTTGATTATACCTTGGATGAGATTGAGGCGAAACTTGTCGAGGGGATCGCCGGTGGAGACTGGTTCTTTTATGGCTTAAGCTTCCAGCCCGCGCCACATAATGACTTGCAGCGGTCGGCGCTGCATCCCCTGGAACGCGGCGGGTTCGGCTCCGGCATGCTCATGGTCCAGCGTTTTTACGACAGCTTGAATGACGAGGAGGAATGGATCGCCAGCGCCCTCCAGCCCACCACCCCCGATGCCACATTCACCGATCC
>CAWZYW010000211.1:0-5241 GCA_963966255.1 uncultured Salinispira sp.
GATCAACCTCATCGGAAACGCTGTCAAGTTCACCGCCGAAGGGGGGATCGCCGTGGCGGCAGGGCGCGATGGCGATCGCATCCGTTTCTCGGTGAACGACACCGGAAAAGGGATTCCCGAAGAGGATCAGGAGCACATTCTCAAGCCTTTTATCCAATCTTCAATGAGCGACCATGAAGGAGGCACCGGATTGGGCCTGGCCATCTCCAGCCGTTTCATCGAGATGATGGGCAGCAGCCTGGAGCTGGAATCGTCGCCGGGCCGGGGCAGCACCTTTTCTTTCGCGATCCCCCTGAAGGTGAGCGAACAGCCTCCGGAAACCCGTCCAAGACAAGGCACCGTCCTGGCGGTGAAAGGCGGAGTCAGCCCCCGGGTTCTTGTTGTGGACGATAAGCTGGACAACCGGCTGATCCTCAAGGAAATGCTGGAGAGGGTGGGCTTCACCGTTCATGAGGCGGAAAACGGACAGCGGGCGGTTTCTCTCGCATTTGAACTGAGACCGGATTGCATCTTTATGGATATCAAAATGCCGGTCATGGACGGATACCAGGCGGTGGAAAAAATCAAAGCGGACGATGCGCTCCGCTCCATTCCGGTCTTCGCCCTGATCGCAAGCGCGTTCAAGCACGACGAGCAGAAAATCCTCGAATCGGGTTTCGACGGCTTTCTGGCCAAACCATTTCAGCAGGGACGGCTGTTTGCCCTCATCGAGGAAAACAGCGAAATCAGGTTCGAGTACGAGAAACCGGCCCCGGAAGGAAATGGAAAATCCCCGGTCCTGAACGAAGCGGATATTATCCGGCAGGGCGGGCTGCTGTCAGGGGAAGACCTGCGGATATACGGCGAGGCCCTCCTGATAAACGACTTCACACGCATCAGCCAGTGGGCCCGGGAAAATAAAACCGAGGGCGCCGGCGGCCTTCTGCAGGTCATAGAGAACAATGCTTCGGCGTTCAACGAGGATGAACTGCGACGGATTCTCGAAATCATCCAGGGTGGGAACGAATGAACTTAGACGAAACCCGAGTATTGATCGTGGACGACATCGAGGAGAACCTCAAGGTCCTGTCGGAAACGCTGACGGAGAACGGCTTCTATCCGCTTCAGGCGAAAAACGGGCGGCGGGCCCTGGAAATCGCCGAAAAAGCGAAACCGGACCTTATCCTGCTGGACATCAAGATGCCCGAGATGGACGGCTACCAGACCATCGATGCGCTCAAACAGAAAGATGCCACCAGGGACATCCCGGTGATATTCATATCGGCACTGAGCGATATTGAGGACAAGGTGAAGGGATTCAAGGCCGGTGCCGTGGACTATGTGTCCAAACCATTTCGGGAAGAGGAGGTCATCGCCCGGGTGACCACCCACGTCCGTCTTCGACGGGCGCTGGCGGAAGTTGAGGAGAAACGGAAGATCACCGAACAGCTCCTGTTGAATGTGCTCCCCGCCGAGGTGGCAAGGCAGCTGAAGGAAACCGGCAGCGCCGAGCCCAAAAGCTTCGAAAACGTGAGCATACTCTTCTCCGATTTCGTGAATTTTACCCAGTTGACCGGAACCCTTGATCCCCGGACCCTCATTGATGAACTGAACGATCTGTACACCGCATTCGATGAAATCACCGAGCGCCATGGCTGCGAACGGATAAAAACCATCGGCGACGCATACCTGGCGGTATGCGGTATGCATCCGCCGGTTGAAGACCACGCGAAGCGCCTGGTCAGGGCTGCCAGGGAAATGGTCGAGTTCGTAAAAAATCGCGTGAGCCCCGCGGGCTGCAACTGGAGCATCCGTATCGGTATCAACAGCGGAGATGTGATCGGAGGCATCGTCGGGACGAAAAAATATCTCTACGATATTTTCGGCGACGCCATGAACATCGCCAGCCGTATGGAAGCAAATTCGGAAGCCATGAAAATCAACCTGTCCCGTTCCACCTGGGAACTGGTAAAGGATGAGTTTGACTGCACCGAACGCAGCGCCGTCGAGGTGAAAGGAAAAGGCAGCATGGAGATGTTCTATGTCGAGTAACGGCTTCCCAATAACCCTTCCGCCGGATCCCCGTCGTTTCGATCTCTCAATTCCTCCCGGCACGCTGAACTCGCCACCCGCCCTTCCCGCAAGCATGAAGGCCGTGGTCACCCGCTCCGGCGGGGGCTACGAACGGCTCGATTACTGCGACGTGCCGGTTCCCCGACCGCTTCCCGGTACGGTCCTCATCAAGGTGAGGGCAGCCGGGGTCAACAATACCGAAGTGAATACCCGTCTGGGCTGGTATTCGGCCTCGGTGGATCAGGGCACCAATGACAACAGCGACTCCTCCCCCGGAGATGCTCCCGGCGACGGAGGCTGGGCGGACCCAACCCCCTTTCCGTTCATCCAGGGCACCGACTGCTGCGGAGAAGTCGTGGCATCAGGCGGTTCGGGCCCGGCGCCGGGAACCCGGGTGCTGGTGCGTCCCTGCATGCGGACCGCCGGCTTCAGCGGGGACGACACGGTTTGGATGGGCTCGGATTTCGACGGAGCCTTCGCCCAGTACCTGCTGGCACCTGCCGCCGACGCCTTCCCGGTGGACTGCGACTGGAGCGATGCCGAGCTGGGAAGCATCCCGTGCGCATACGGAACGGCGGAGAACATGCTGCATCGGGCGGCGGTGAAGGCCGGGGAAACGGTGCTGGTCAAGGGCGCTTCAGGCGGCGTGGGTTCGGCGGCGCTGCAGCTGGCCCTGCGCCGGGGCGCTCGGGTCATCGTCGTCACCAGCGCGGGAAAGCGCGATGCCGTCGCCGAACTGGGAGCTCATCAGGTGGTCGACCGCGGAGCAGACCTCCTCGAGCTGCTGGGCGAACAGTCGGTGGACGTTGTGGTGGATAATGTGGCCGGAGAGGCATTTATCGAGAACCTCGGATTGCTGCGCCGGAGAGGCAGGGTAGTAAGCTCAGGTGCCATCGCCGGTCCGCTGGTACGGGCCGACATGAGGGACCTGTACCTCAAGGACCTGAGCATCATCGGAAGCACTGCCTGGGACGAACCGGTGTTTTCCAACCTGATATCCTACATCGAAAAAAACGAGATACGGCCTCTTGTGTGCGCCGAGTTTCCCCTGGAAGATATCGTTGAAGCACAGAAGCTGCTGCTTGAACGGAAGCATGTGGGAAAAATCGTACTGATCCCCCCGGCATAGTACCTTCAGAAGGGATTATGCTTCCCAGCCGTATGGCCCGGGAAGACCGGCTCTGATATACTTTCGGCGGAGATTTTACCAGTGAAAACAGTTCATTTGATACTCGGCAACAGCGCTTCGGTCATCGGCGCCGGACTGGGCGTCAGCGCAGCGGTGGCCCTCTTCCTGATCCTTATCCGGCAGATCGCTGTCCGCAGGAATCAGCCTGATGCGACCATGACCGCGTTCGCCATCCTCCCGGTGCTCGCCCTGGGCATCACCATCGGTTTCCCGCTGTTCTATACGGTGATCCTGAGTTTCGGGAACATGGACCTTTTTCATTTTCACAATCCGGATTTTTCAATCGGGAATTTCATCGGACACATTGTCGAAATATTCACCCGACCGATCCTGCGCAACGACGGGCTGGGGATCATCTTTTTGCGCACCTTGATCTGGATGCTCCTCCAGACCGGGCTCCAGTTTATGCTCGGCCTTGTCCTGGCACTGGCACTCTCTGCGCCGATTCGCGGCAAACGGATGTTCCAGACCATTCTCATCCTTCCCTGGGCAATACCCGGGACCATCAGCCTCATGACCCTTCGCTACGAATTCCATCCAACATTCGGTTTCGTCAATCTGCTTCTTTCCCGGGTATTTCCGGCGCTGGGCGGCATCCCCTGGTGGAGCGACGGACTCTGGAATTTCATCTCCATGAATATCGTCGGTCTCTGGCTCGGTATCCCGTTCATGCTGGTAATGATCCTGGGGGCCCTGCGGGGAGTCGACCCGAATTGCCTGGAAGCCGCCCGAATCGACGGCGCGGGACGGGCCCGGATGCTTATTTCCATTACCCTTCCCCTCATCGCCCCGACGATCGTACCGGCGATGATGTTTTCGGCGATTTACAAGTTCAACGAGTTCGGCGTTCCATTCTTCATGAACCCCCAGGGGCTGGAATCCAGTCAGCTTCTCCTCTGCCTGGCCCTGGTAAATGTGGGAATACTGTTCCTCATGGTAATGCTGGTCCTGCGGTTCAGGGGGATGCACCGGGAGATCCTGAGATGAACAAGTTTCCCAGGAGCCTTCTCATCCTCAGTTATCTGATTCTCATCCTGGCTTCGGTATTGGTGCTTTATCCCGTACTACGGGTAGTGGCGACGAGCATCCGTCCCTTCGACCGTATCATGACCTACGGACTGTCTCTCATCCCGGATGATGCGGACTTGAGCAATTACGTCAGACTGATCCGGGATACCGACTTCCTGCTCTGGCTGGCCAACTCCCTTGGGGTCACCGCGGTGACTTCATGGCTGTCGGTGAGCATTGCGGCCATGTCGGCCTACGGTCTGACCCGGCGGAACTTCCGGGGGCGGAATGCCGTACTGATCAGCATCTTCCTGACCCAGCTGATCCCCGGATCGGTACTCATCGTACCGACCTATCTGATGATTCTTCGCCTGGAGCTGGTGAACTCGTTTATCGGCATCATCTTCGCCTATTCCGTATCGGGCATCACCTTCAGCATCTGGCTGATTCGGGGGTATTTCCGGGGAATACCTGTGGAAGCGGAGGAAGCGGCCATGATGGATGGCGCCGGTCCGCTTCGGATCTTCGCCCAGGTGCTCCTGCCCCAGGCCATGCCCATTCTGGCGGTGGTGTTCATCATGTCCATGCTGGGCGGCTGGAGCGAGTTTATCCTGGCCCGCTTTATCCTGATCGAAGCCTCGATGTTCACCTGGCCCCTGGGCCTCAATCGCTTTACCGGTCAGTATCGGACTCTCTGGGGAATCTATTCCGCCGCGGCGGTATTGGTTTCCATTCCGGCGGCAGCGGTGTTTTACGCCATGGGCGGACATCTTCAGGAGGGCCTTGCCCGGGGAAGCGGCGGCGGGTTGGGTAAAGCATCCCGATAGCCCCGATTATTCGTCGGCGAACGCCGACTCGGCCTGCACGATCCGCCGCCGGTCTGCATCGATCTCGAAGCGGATGCCCAGTGGCAGGATGAGCTGCGGATCGCTGTGGCCGAAATCCAGGTTGGTCACAACCGGCAGAGAGGAACAGCCGAACTCGTCCCGCAC
>CAWZYW010000212.1:0-5214 GCA_963966255.1 uncultured Salinispira sp.
CAGCGTCGATGATCCTTCGCAGTGGAAGCTGGTATGGAATGAAGAGTTCGATTATGAAGGTGCGCCGGATCCCGAAAAGTGGGTTCACGAGATTCTCCCTCCGGGGGCGTTTAATCAGGAACTGCAGGCATATCGGGACAATCGGGAAAACTCCAGGGCCGAAGACGGCACGCTGATTATCGAAGCCAGGCATATAGAAGGAACCCGCCGGGGATACACCAGCGCCCGGATGACGACCCGGTTCAGCATGAACATGTATCTGGGACGCATCGAGGTCAGGGCCAAACTGCCCACCGCCCTGGGGACCTGGCCGGCGATCTGGATGCTGCCGGTCTCAAGCGAAGGCCGGGTCGGCTGGCCTCACAGCGGTGAGATCGACATCATGGAACACGTAGGCTACGATAACGGCGTGGTTCACGCATCGGTACACACTTCGCTGTACAATCATCCCAACGGCAACCATCCGACGGCTACCGCAAGGATCGACGGGGTGGGGGAAGAGTTCCACATCTATGCCCTGGAGTGGACCGAAGAGCACCTTGATTTTTTCATCGACGAGCGTTTGGTAATGCGCTACGAAAACGACGGTACCGGATACGAGTCCTATCCCTTCGACCGGCCGTTCTACCTGATCCTCAATATCGCCGTCGGCGGACAATGGGGCGGTCTCCAAGGAGTCGATGTCGAGCAGTACCCGGCGCGCATGGAGGTGGATTTCGTCAGGGTCTACGAAGCCCGATAGGACTTCCGAAGCTGATATTTCCGCCGGGTGATTTGCTCCGGGCATATTCACTCGGCGGAAGAAATATGGTATAAACCTCAGACATCATGCCAACATAGCTCAGTGGTAGAGCAACGCTCTCGTAAAGCGTAGGTCCGCAGTTCGAATCTGCGTGTTGGCTTATTCCCACTTTCTTCCTGAGAACATGCCGGGACCTTTTTTCGCCGTATTCAATCGGTTCATAGTGCCGCGAAAACGGCTGATTTTTCGGTTATAACTACATCACCGGAAACAGTTTAATGCATACCATATCCCAGGGGTGTATCCTGCCTTCGCCAAGTATTGTCGGGTGAATGCTTTACGGCATAAAAATCAGCCGTTTTCGGGGCAGTCAACAATCGGTTCTGCCTTCGATTCTTACTTACCGGTTCACACAAGCTTTCCGGAAACAGCTGTTTTCGGAGCACTTCATAAACGATACAAGAGATAAAATTACGGGATCCGCAAGCGGATCCCGTAATTTCTAAGTTGTGCGCAATCTCACATAAAGCGGTTTCGGATCTCCGCGGATACGTAATCCAGCAGCGCGACGGTGATGGCAATGAACCACACGGCGATTCCCGCCTGCTGATACAGTCCCAGTCGGATGAACTGCACGACGATAAAGCCGATACCGCCGCCGCCGACCATACCGATGATGGTGGACATGCGCACGTTGATGTCCCATCGGTAAATCGAGAAAGACACGAGCGGGCTGATCATCTGCGGAATGACCGCGAACATAATCGTCTGTATCTGGTTCGCGCCGGTGGCCTGGATGGCTTCGATGGGTCCGTGATCGATTCCCTCGATGGCTTCGGAATACAATTTACCTAAGGCCGCCACCGAGTGGATGGTAAGGGCTATGATACCCGCGAAGGGCGTACCGATTCCCACCCAGACCACGGCGATTACCGCCCAGATCAGCGGTTCGATGGACCGGATGATATTCAGGATGGTTCGGGTGAAATAGTAGACCGCAAGTCCCAACCTGCTGCCGCCCATGATGTTCCGTGCCGCCAGGAAGCTGACAGGAATTGAGAATATGATCCCGAAGATGGTGGCCATCATTCCCATGAAGATGGTCTCCAGCATCAGCTCGAGTATGAGGTTTAACTCGTCGGAGAACCGGGCGCCACCCACCTGGAAGGTCTGACGGGCAATGACCCGGTTGTACAGGGGACCCGAACGGGTGCTGGGCGTATCGTCGAAAGGCAGGGTCATGGTGAGCTCAAAAGCTCCGTTATCATCGGTGGTTGCCGAGACATAATCGCCGGCGGTTCTCGGTCTGAATTCGGTTCCGGCATCATCGACCCAGTAGATTTCGGTAAAGGTATTCGGGGTGAACCCGCGGCCGGTTACGGTGATCTCGCTGCCCGGGACCTGATTGTACTGGTCATCTACAGCTCCAAGGGTCCCAAACCGGGGGTCTACGCTGATATAGGCCTCTCCTTCAACCTCCACGGGAATCGGGGGAAGGTCCCCCGCTTCGCTGATGAGAATCTCGGCTTCCGCTTCTATGCGCTCTTCATCGTATTCGAAGGCGGCTTCCCAGGGCCACATCACCCGGGACATACGCCGGGAAGCGTCGGGGAAATTCTGCACCATACGGACCAGATCGATTTCCGACAGCTGATATCCCAGAGTGAAAAACCCGAGCAATACCACGAAAAATCCGAGATTGCCCTGTTTCTTCTTATATTTCGCCAGCCGGTAGGCGTCCAAGGCAAACCACAGGTACAGGAAAAGCAGCGAAAGGACCATGATGATGGCGAAAAAGGTATAGCGTTCAAATGTCTTTGCCAGGCTCGGACCGAAGCCGTCGACGAAATACTCCTGCCCGATTGCGAAAATCCGGGTGATCAGTATTCCCACCATGGTACCCAGGGACGCCAGCATCAACAGGCCCCGGCGGGCCTGATTGCTCAGGACCTGGCCCAGGCCCGGGATAATCAGCGATGCGATTCCCGTAAGCAGCGCCGGCAAGGGACTTGAGACCACGGTGGTATCAATCTTCGATGTTCTCATGCCACACCTCCGGCGGCGCCGACCCGCTGGGCATCCTCGCCGTATATTTCCTTGAATTCTTCATCGGTGATTTTCCGGATATCCTCCCCGGTGCCGTTATACACCAGCCGTCCGTCCCGCAAACCGATGACCCGGGTAGCGTAGCGTTGCACCAGGTCCAGGTAGTGAAGGGAACAGAGCACGGTCATCCCCTCCTCCTTGTTCAGGTTTTCCAGATAGCCCATGATCGAGTGGGCCAGTACCGGATCCAGGCTGGCTACCGGTTCGTCGGCAAGAATTAAATCGGGTTCCTGCATCAGCGCCCGGGCGATCCCCACCCGCTGCTGTTGTCCGCCGGACAGTTCATCAGCGCGTTTATTAGTCTGGATCTCCAGCCCGACTCGCTTAAGGGCGGCGGACGCTTTTTTCCGGTCCTCCTGGGAAAAGCGCCCGGTAAGGCTTGCCCAGGGATTGGTGTAGCCCAGTCGTCCGGAGAGCACGTTGGTAAGCACCGAGGACCGCTTTACCAGGTTGAAGTGCTGGAAAATCATTCCCATACGCCGCCTGAATACCCGCAGGTTCTGACCTTCCGCCGTCGCGACGTTTTCGCCGTTCAGGAGGATTTCTCCTGAAGTGGGATCAACCAATCGGTTGATACAGCGCAGCAAGGTGGATTTCCCCGAGCCCGAAAGCCCGATGATGACCAGGAATTCTCCCTTTTCGACACGGAAACTGACGTCTTTCAACGCCTCGGTTCCGTCATCATAGGTCTTCGACAGATGTTTTATTTCCAGCATGACTACCGCCTTTTCAGCCGACAAGCGGCTTGTATGTGGTCATATTTCAGAATCATTTTTAAACAGTCCAAAGATAAATAAAAGGCGGCCCGCACATGCGGACCGCCTGAAAACAGTATGCTGCTTTACTGGATGTCGGTCACTTCGACGCCGGCCCGCTGCAGGGTCTGGCGGAAGGGATCGTAGAAGCTGTCGTCCCGGCGGATGAGCTCGCTCCAGGAGTAGGCGATATCCAGGGCTTCCTTACCCTCTTCGGTCTGACTGATTTTCAGCAGGGCTTCAATGATCTGTTCGCGGATTTCCATGGGAACAACCGGCGAAAACTGAACCCCGTCGTTGGGGATGGGAGCCGAGGTGGCGATGACCACGACCTGTTCCATGACGTCGGGATATTCATCGTCGACGTTGCCCCGGGCATCGTCGAAGGTGGCTCCGGCGTCTACGTCGCCGTTGTAAACGGCGGTAACCACGCTGTCATGGCTGCCGGCATCCAGAACTTCGATGTCGTTCATGGGGTCGATGCCTTCAGCCTGCAGGGTCAGCATGGGAATGATCCATCCCGAGGTGGAGAGTGGGTCGGGCCTTGCGAAGGATTTTCCTTTCAGGTCCGCGATGCTGGTGATGCCGGAATCGGCCCGGGTGATGATCTGGCCGGCATAGGTTGCCGAACCATAGCGAACGGCCACCCGAGCGGCTTCGGCAACTCCCAGGTCGGAAGCCTGGATATATGCGAAAGTCGCCAGAGCCGACATGTGAGCGCTCGGGGGATCGGCGGCCATGGCTTCGATGACGCCGGCGTATTCGGTTGCCACGTTGGTGGTGATGTACAGGCCGGTTTCTTCGAAGAGCAGGCGGGCGATTTCATCGGCGCCGGCGGCTACTTCCTGCAGTTCGCCCGAGGGGACAAACGACCAGACAATGGGGTTATCTTCGCTGCCCAGGGGTGCTTCAGCACCGCCGCCCGCGAAGGCGCTGGCTGCGAGAACGACAAAGATCGACAGTAGAATCAATCCTTTCTTCATGGTTGGTTCCTCCTTAGTATTGGTAATCCAAACCAGATCATATTTTTGTTATTTTTAAATACTCGAAAGCTCAACTTTTCTGATCCTTTTACTCTACCCGCATGTTTCGGATTATTGAAGAGATTTTTTTTAATATTCGGTGAATTTGGGGCTAAATGCTCGTTTTCGTTTCTTCCTGACCGCCGGTTCCGATTCCGGCCTTTCATCACCGGCGATCGCGGTCCCGATTGTTCCGATGAGCATATTGTATTACAATGAGCTACGCTCCACCGGGATCCGGCGTACTGCCGGCCCGGGAATTTTCCGGGACGGTGCATGGTATTCTCAAGCCTGACATTCCTGTACTACTTTCTCCCCGCTACGTTGCTGCTTTACTATCTGCTGCCGTGGCGGACCTGGCGGAACTCGGTGCTGATATTCTCAAGCCTGGTTTTCTACGCCTGGGGTGAGCCTGTCTGGACGGTCCTGCTGATCATATCCGCGGTGGCGGATTACGTTCACGGTCGGGTTATCGAGGCGAACCGGGGAAGCTGGATTGCCCGTGCCATGGTACTCAGTTCCCTGCTGGTCAATCTGGGGTTGCTGGCGGGTTTCAAATACCTGTCTCTTATTAATCTCTGACTGCTGC
>CAWZYW010000213.1:0-5213 GCA_963966255.1 uncultured Salinispira sp.
GTATTCGATATTCATGCAATCCGATCCTCGGGCGCGGCACGCAGTTCGGTTCCGCGCTCCCTAAAAAAAACGCCGGGACGGAATCTCTTCCGTCCCGGTAATCGAGTTCAATGCGAATCAGTCGACGGTAGCGAAGCTGCCGTTCTGAACCTGGAACATGGTGAATCCCACTCCGATGGCGTCGCCTTTCTCGTCGAAGGAAACGGAGCCCAGGGGAGTATCCACGAAGGAAGACCGCAGGGCGGCGGTGACCGCGTCGTAATCGGTGCTGCCGGCAGTCTCGATGGCATTCAGCAGGGCCTGGGTGGCCGCGTAGGCGTTGTCGAAGAACGCACCGGGACCTTCGCCGTAGTCGGCCTGATGGGCTTCACGGGCGGCGATGGCGATGGGATCGGAAGAGGTGTCATTGGGACCTGATGCGTATACGCCCTCGGCGTTGGCACCGGCGATCTCGATGAAGGTGTCGTCTTTCACGCCGTCGGCGGAAATGAAGATCAGATCCATGCCGGCTTCGTTCATCTGGGTAACCAGCTTGGAGGCTTCGGGATGATAGCCGCCGTAAATGATGGCGTCCGCACCTTCGTTCTCAACTTTGTTAAGAACCGCGGTGTAAATGTCTGCGCCGGCTTCGATGCCCTCGAAGAGCACCACTTCCATACCCGGGGTGTCTTCTATGTATGACTGAGCGAATTCAGCGAGGCCGAGGCCGTATGACTGCTTGTCATGGAGGATCGCGATGCGGGACAGCCCGAGGCTCGCTGCGAACTGAACCTGCAGGAAGGCCTGGGCGTCATCCGGCGCGATGGTCCGGAAGAAGTTGGGGTAATCGCCGCTCTGGGTCAGAGGGGGGTTGGTGGCCGAGGGGGAGATAACCGGAATCTCGGATTCCAGATACACGCCCAGAGCCGCTTCGGTAGCGCCGGAGCAGATATGCCCGATGACACCGACGACTCCCTCGCCGACCATGAGAGTCGCAACGTCGGGGCTCACGTTGGTATCGCAGACATCGTCTTCGATCACCAGTTCGATCTGCTTGCCCAGCAGGCCGCCGTTGGCATTCCATTCCTTGACCACCAGCTCGGCGGCCCTGATGCTCGGGATTCCGTACGAGGCCAGGTCACCGGTATGGGGACCGGCCACGCCGATCTTGATAGTGTCAGGTTCGCCTGCTCCGCAGGAAACCAGTGAGATTAACAGCAGCGCAGCCACTGCGATAAAACCCAGCTTTTTCATATTGCACTCCTTTTTGAAAGCCGATTTCAGCCTGTCATTATAAAAAGGGCAATTAACTTTGTACAGAAATCCATGCAAAAAAATACAAAAACTGCGCATATTTCGATAAATATTCAACATATTGTACAAAGCCGGGCTATATGGTCATGGCCTCCGTCCTTATGGCATTGATCAGGTCCTCCATGGCTTCCCGGCCTTTGCGAAGGGAGCGGCGGTAGCTCGCCCGGTACGCGACTCTGGTAAGCCAGGAACCGGCGCCGGCCATTCCCGCGCCCGCCGCCCAGGCGGCCAGCGGCGGAAAGGGAAGAAGCAGGCCGCCGAGCACCAGGGCGATTCCCCCGAGGCTGAGGCTGAGTCCCGTATCGACCTTGTAGTTCAGGGAGAGCGAATAATCCAGGGGGGCCACCATGACCACATTGCTGAGCTGGACATTGCCTTCCGCCGGCCGAACGGTGAAAAAGAGTTTTTTCACATCCAGGGTGAGCATGCGCAACACGAAGTTGTTCGTTCCGATGAAGGCGTCGGCGTTCTCATAGCCGACGGTGCGGAACACCATGACCCCGTCGACGGTCAGGTCATCGCCGAAGGTCGATTCCAGGGTCAGGAGATAGGGCTTCGCCTCCGATGCCCTGCGGATGATCCCGGGGGTATCCTCCGGCCGGGCCTTAACCTGGAAAGCGAAGCGCATAACCCGCTGGTTCGAACCGAGGGCCAGTTCAGCCCGCTTCAGCAGGCGTTCGCGAATGGGCTTGTGACGGGAGGATTTCTGCTCGGCGGCGGCGATCAGAATATCCTCGCTGTGAATTCCCACCTCGGCGGCGGCTTCTTTCAGAATCTCCAGATCCATGCCGGATGAGGCATCGTCAGAGTCACCAGCGCCGCTGCTCTGCGGCAGGGCGGCGGCGGCGCTTCGTTCCTGCTGGGCCTTCTGCTCCTGGAGCTGGGCCGCCCGGGAAAGGATTCTCCTGATTTCGTCATCGTTCATTTGCAGTACTCCTTCTACCGCCGGTGATCAGGCGGTATCTCTACAACAGAAATCGGATATAGATCGCGGCGTCCAGAACAATCCCCGCCAGGGCGTGGATCAGCAAGACCGGAAAAACCGAGCGGGTCCTCAGTACGATAACCGCCGAAAGGAATCCGAAAACCACCGTCCCCATGGTCTCGGTAATCGGATGGGGAAAGTGAATCAGCACCGTCGGGATGGTCTGGAGCATGGCGATGCCGAGAAGCACCGGATCCTTCCAGCTGTTCTGAATGTCAGGAGGATTGCTGCTGAGAATGAGGGGAACCCGTCGAAGCCCCCGGTTCCGGGCGCCGGCGTTCACCCGGTTGTTGCCCAATGCCTGATGTTCGATGTACGCGACTAGAGGCAGCACCATAATGCCCCGGAACAACAGTTCCCAGGGAAGATAGTAGAAGATCAGGTAGAGGCCGGCGTGGAGGGCGAAATAACCCGGGCCCCGCTGTACGGCGTATTCCAGCAGAGTCTTGGAAAAGGGATAGAACTCCCGCATGGCCTGGTCCCCGGAGCTCGCAGCGATTACCAGGACAAACAGGGGCAGCAGCAGCCAGTACAGGGGCCAGCGGAACATCTTCCGGTGCCACACCAGGCCCAGATCCTTCAGGCCGAACCCGAGCAACAGGGCCGCTCCGCCGGGAATCAGGCCGAAACAGAGGAATGAAAGCAGGAAGCGGGATGCATACCAATCCAGATCCCCGGCCAGGCCCGCGGAAAGCAGCGGGGCCTCGGCCAGCGGCGGATTGAGGTAAACATAGGCGATGAGAGAGAAACTGATGATTATGATCATCAGCGCTCCGCGGTATCGGCGTAGAAATGTCATCTCGGCTGGCTCCCGCAGACTTTTTTTTAACCTAACCCGGGGGCCGGTTTCCTGTCCAGCGCGGAGCTCCGCCGCCCTTTACCCGGCGGGCCGATTGGCCTATGCTGTTTTCTTATGAAGGTACTGGTCACCGGAATATCAGGCTTTATCGGTTCCCATGTCGCGGCTGCCCTTGCGGCGCTGGGCCATCGGGTGACCGGCACCTATCGGGGCAATCCGCCGCGGATCCTCGACCGTTATCGCGATGGCTTCCGGGGAACGCATGTCCCCGGAGGAACGATTGATGCCGTGCGGGCGGACCTCAGCGAGGCGGAGGAAATCGCCCCCCTGCTGCAGGACGCCGAAGCCATCGTCCACATCGCCGGTTTCGCGCTGGACTGGGGACCGGCCGAGCGATTTTACCGGGCCAACGTCCTCCCGGTGGAATACATCCTGGACTACCTTGCAGATCATCCGGGGGAGACCCGGCTGTTCATCCACACCTCGAGCCTCTCGGTCCACGGTTTCGGGCATCAGCGCGGCAGCGACGAGGCCGGACCCTACTATCCCCTGATCACCCACTACCAGCGCAGCAAACTCGAGAGCGAGGAACTGATGCAGGCCGCCGGGAAAAGCGCGGCATGCGCCATGGGCATCATCCGCCCGGGAAATGCATACGGTCCCGGGGACACCACCATCATGTACCCCATGCTCGATGCCATCCGGGCGGGGAAGATGGGCCTGGTGAACCGGGGCAGGCACCTGACCTGCCCGGTATTTATCGATGACCTGGTGGCGGCATATCTGGCTCTGTTCGAAAAACTCGCCGACGCGGATACCGATCCGGCTGAGGTCCCGGTGTACAATATCACCGGCGGCGAGGACATCAGCTGGCGGCAGCTGGTAGAGCAGGCTTGCGGGGCGGCGGACCTGCCGTTCCCCCGGCTCCAGGTCCCCGGCTGGCTTGCCATGGCAGCGGCCATGGCGATGTCGGGGGCGTATCGGCTGGCGGGGGCCAAGCATCCGCCGGATCTGACCCGATACCGGATCCAGCAGGTGAGCCACGACTATCACTTTCGTATGGATAAGGCCCAGTCGGAACTGGGCTGGCAGCCCCTGATACCCTTCGCCCAGGGCATCATCGAAACCGCCGCGGCATGGAGGGAACATGAGATCGCCTAAGTCCGTGGGGCTCTTTATCATTCTCGCGCTTCTGGCGCTGCTGGTGATCTGGATTCCGGTGCTTCAGCAGCTCAGCCCCGGAGCCGATTCGGCATTCAGCCTGCAAAGCTGGCTGCAGCTCAGCGGACTTGCGACGGTGGGTATCGTCCTGCTGTTCGCCCTGCTCTATCTGGTAAGCCGCCGCAAATAAGCCGGAAAACATGACGAGCGATGCCCTGGCGGTTTACGTCCACATTCCCTTCTGCACCAGCCGCTGCCATTACTGCAATTTCTATTTCGAAACCGGATGGAGTCCCCGGATCCTGGATACGGTGCTGGAACAGAGCCTGGAAGAACTTGAACTGCGGTACGAGGCACTGGGCCGTCCCCGGGTGCGGACATTGTATCTGGGCGGCGGCACTCCCAGCGTTATCCCCCCCGGCCGACTGGAAACCTATCTGGGTCGGTTATTGGGTATCCTGGACGTTACCGAGCGGCGGCCCCTGGCGGAGCTGGAAATGGAAGGCAACCCGGAGAATACCGATGACGACCTCATCTCCGCCCTGTTCAGGGCAGCCCCGGCACCTTCGGTACAGGGAATCAGGTACAGCCTGGGGGTGCAAAGCTTCTCTGCGAATACCCTGTCGCTGCTTGGCCGCCGGGGAAGCCCCGAAGCCAGCCGCAACGCCCTGGCCGTCCTGAACCGCCACCGCAGCGTTCAGGGCAAGCGCTTTTCCATCAATGCCGATCTGATATACGGAACCCCCGGCGGGGAGGAGGCGCAGAGCATTCGGGAGACCCGGGCAGATCTCGAGCTCCTGGCGGAATCAGGAGTCGACGGCATCAGCCTGTATCAGTTGAGCGTGGAGCCGGGCACCCCCCTTGAAACGCGGATCCGTGCCGGGCAGCTGCCGGCGGCCGACGGCGGCATCGCCGATGCCGTCTGGAATGCGGCCCTCGAGGAACTGCAGGCCCGGGGCTACCGGGCCTATGAGG